>CAZGMX010000031.1:0-21878 GCA_964526865.1 uncultured Actinomycetota bacterium
AATGCAGTTCCATGTTGCCGGTCCCCTTGAACTCTTCAAAAATCACTGCGTCCATGCGGCTGCCTGTGTCGATCAGCGCCGTGGCGATGATGGTGAGGCTGCCCCCCTCCTCGATGTTGCGGGCGGCCCCAAAAAAGCGTTTGGGCTTGTGCAGTGCGTTGGAATCCACACCGCCGGTCAAAATCTTGCCCGAATGGGGCTGGACGGTGTTGTAGGCCCTGGCCAGCCGGGTGATGCTGTCCAATAGAATCACGACGTCCAACTGGCACTCCACCAGCCGCCGGGCCTTTTCGATGACGATTTCCGCCACCTGCACATGCCGCTCTGGCGGTTCATCGAAGGTCGAGCTGATGACCTCTCCCTTGACGGAACGCTCCATATCGGTCACTTCCTCCGGCCGCTCGTCGATCAACAGCACGATGAGTTTGGACTTGGGATTGTTCTTGACGATGGAGTTGGCAATCTTTTGCAGAAGCACGGTCTTTCCTGTGCGCGGAGGAGCCACGATCAAACCCCTCTGCCCCTTGCCGACCGGGGTCAATAAATCCATCACCCGCATGGAGATTTCATCGGGGGTGGTCTCCAAAATAAACCGGCTGTTGGGATACAGCGGCGTGAGGTTGTCGAACAGAATCTTCTCCTTGGCCTTTTCGGGATCTTGAAAGTTGATCGCCTCGACGCGCAGAAGGGCAAAATACCGCTCCTTCTCCTTGGGCGGACGAATCTGACCGCTGACGGTATCGCCCGTCTTCAAATCAAACCGGCGGATCTGGGAGGGAGACACATAAATATCTTCGGGACAGGGCAGATAATTGTAATTGGGAGAACGCAGAAAACCAAAGCCGTCCGGCAAGACTTCCAGCACCCCTTCTCCAAACATCTGGCCGTTGCGGGCCGCGTTGGCCTTCAGAATTTCAAAAATCAACTCATGCTTCTTGAGATTGCTGATGGAGAGGATGTCAAAGGTCTTTGCCATCTTGCTTAGGTCCAACATCGTCATGCGCAGAAGCTGGGTGATGTTGAGCTTGATCGCGCCCTCCGCGGGAGGCAGCTGCTCCTCCTCATATCCGTTGGTGTCGTCCTTGTCCACGGTCCTGACTTTGACGGCGGCGGCCTGATCGGATCGCTCTTTGGTAACCACTTCTTTTTCTTTTTCGATGTCTCTGGTTTTCTCTCTTGCCATTTCTTCTCCCTCCCTTGCGCGTTTGCTGCTATTTCAAGAGCCTGTCCGACAGGCCCCCGACCGCCTCCCATGGCAGTCGTTCTCCACCCCAAAATTTTTCAGTTTGTCCAACAAATCCCTGACCTGCTTCTCCAGCCGGCGCTTTGTTCCGTCGTTGTTCAGCACCACATCGGCCCGGCCGCATTTTTCCTCCAGCGGCATCTGCGCGCGAATTCGAGCCAGCATCTGACGGCGCGACAGGACGCGGGCGTTTCCGACGCGCCTCAAAACATGGTCCCTGCCGGCGCAGACGACCACCACCACATCGAAACACCCTTCCAGTTTTTCCTCATAGAGCAGCGGGACGGCTACCGCACACCACGGCCGGCTCCTGCGCTTGCAATCGCGCACAAAACGCTCGATGAGCTTCAAGACCTCCGGATGAACAATGCGGTTGAGACTCTCCCGTTTCCTGGAATCGGCGAAAACGACCTCGGCCATTTGGCGCCTATCCAAGGAACAGTCGGGCCGGAGAATCTTCTTCCCAAACACCCGGACAATCTTTTTCCAGGCGGGCCGGCCGCTCATCACCACCTGCCGGGCCAGATCGTCGGTATCGCAGACATCCATGCCAGAACGGGCCAGCAGTCCAAGCACCGTGCTCTTTCCGGTCCCAAAACCGCCCGTCAACCCGATGGTCTTCACAACGTAGCGCTCACGTCTGATTTGTCGATCCGCTGGATGTGCATCCGCTCAAACAACAACGTCGCTTCCTGTCTTGCCCCTGCAACATCTCCCATTGCATTATGGGATTTCACCGCCAGAAGCCGCGCCTGGTCCTGGGAGGGATTCAACTGCAGGGCTCGATGAAACCAACGCAACGCCTTGTGGGGCGATCCCCTCGACAGGAACCTGTTTCCCAATGCCAGACAAAAAATAGATTTTCGAAGATCCACCTCGTCCACGACGCGATAGACGAGATATTTATTATTTTGATACAGCAGTCGAAAATGATTTAGGAACCGGGGTTCAATCTCAAATTTTACAAGATTGGTATTTCTGGAAGGTTGGCTTACTCCAACCACGTACCGAAAGGAATTTAGGGAACGATCCGCATAAAAACCTTTACTGTGGATATAATACCTCACCCCCCATTGTTTGCACAACAAATAAAATTCGTCCTCTTTTTCAGAGACAAGGGCCTACTCAAAGGCCCTGATCTTTTCCCTGAAAACGAGGTTTTCATATTTTGGCTGTAACACGATGGCCCTCCGGGCATAGGCCGCAATGCTGGGGGAAAGGCTGTAGCTTGCCAGCAGGCAGGCATCTGCGGGCGTATTGTTTTTGACCCACGAGGTCAATCCACCCAGGGATTTATAGTCCACATCCCTGCCCAATCGGGGCGCCTGCCGAACCAGGGACCGCGCGCCAAGAATCAGGGTCAGCAACAGAAGGACCATCCAAAGATTCCTGCCGATGGCAGACCGCGGAACCGCCAGGGCAAAAGCCAGGGAGATGAAAAAAATCCAAAACACCTCCATACGGACAAACAGGATGGAGAGCGCCGAAAAAAACAGCCCCAAAAAGACTGTCATCTTTTCCAGCGGGGCCGCTTTGCCCCGGATCCAGCGCCAGACCACCCCCGCGGCACAGAGTCCCCAGACGCAAATCGTCAGGCCGTAATAATTCCATATCCTTTCCCACGTGGCGGAGTGCAATGCCGGCATCCACAGGGCCCGCACTTCGTAAGGAAGCAGTGCCGGATCCGCAGGTTTGATATTCAAGAATTTCAGTTTGTGCCAGAACAGTGAAACAAAATGCCGGTAGGAATTGTCCGAGGACGCCGGCGGCCCGAGTCCAGAAAACAACAGTACGGCCAGCACCGCAAGCAGGGAGAATCTCACCCCCTTGCCGGCAGTGAAACGGACCGGAGCTTCCTTTCCAGGCCACAGGATCAGCGCGGCAATGCCCAAAACCAGGATGCGCAGGGAATAACTTCCCCACGCGCCATGCGCGCGCAGATAGGGATCGACCAGAGCAGCCGTCAAAAGAACTCCCAGGAAGACCCCCGCCGCAAAGAGTCCCCCGGACCTGCTCGCGTCTTTTCTCAGAACAATAAAACCGGCCGCGAAAAACACCAGAAGATAGACCTGCACCATGTCCCATACAATCCAGGCCAGGGCGGCGTACAAGGCAGAGGCAACAACCCAACGGTTGAATGCCCCCTGCTCCCCGTCTGCGCGCGACTTCAGTGCCGCCGCAAAACAGGCAAAGTGGATCCACAACAACGGCAGGGAAAAATTCTCGCTCATCAGTTCCTGCCCCGTGGAGCGCAGAACAGAAGGGATCAGAATGGCGTATCCCAAGGCGCCGGCTGTGGAAAAAATCAAATTGCCCGTCGCCGTCCCTGCGCAGAAAAACAGGGCAAGGATGCCGGCGCAAAAAATGAGGGGGGAAACAACCCGATAAAAAATCTCCAGAGACCGCGCGAAATGATTCGATCCATTTTCCTCCCAATCCCCCCCATCCTGTCTTTCCCCTCCCGCCGGACACGGGACAGGCACACGGGTGGAGGGCACAAATCCCAACAGATCAGCCACCACGCCATATATTTTTCCCAAGATTGCGGGCACCATCAGATTGAGATCCTCCCAGGGACGGATTCCTTCGGGCCTTCCTATCATCGGATCCTGAGACGGGATCGCGCCGCGCGCAGCCAATTCGCCGTAATGGAATGCCAGCGCACTCTCCAGCGTAAAGGGCAGATGTTTATCCTGAGGCTGCTGCACGCCCACGATTCCCCAGCGGACACCGACACCCAAGGCATAGAGGGCCGCGGCGCAGACAAGAAGGCATGCCATTCGGAATAAAGGATGCCGCCCCGCAAAACTCATCACAATTCGGCCCAGTTTTTGCCCACGTGGACATCCACCTTGAGCGTAACCTTCAGATACACAACCTCCTCCATTTTTCTATGGACCAGTTTTTCCAGCGCTGTCACGTCTTTCCGGTTCACCTCAAAAACCAGTTCGTCGTGGATCTGCAGGAGCATCTGGGCATGGACCGGTTCCAAACACTTGTCGACCTCCAGCATGGCCATTTTGATGATGTCGGCGCTGGACCCCTGGACAACCGTGTTGATGGCGGTGCGCTCGGCAAACTGGCGCAGGCTGAAATTGGAACTGGATATCTCCGGAAGATACCGGCGGCGTCCCAGAATCGTGGTGACGAATTTTTCCCGGTGCGCCTTGGCCAGCACCTGTTGGATGAAATCACGGACGCCGTGATAACGCTCGAAATACGCATCGATGAACGACTGGGCCTCTGCCTGGCCGATGTCCATGTCCCTGGCCAGAGAGAACGCCCCCATCCCATAGAGGATTCCAAAATTGACGATTTTGGCCCGGCGGCGCTGATCCTCGCTCACCTGGTCCAGGGGCACGCCAAAAACAAGGCCGGCGGTGTGCCGGTGTACATCCCGGTCTTGCCGGAATGCTTCCATGAGATTTTCGTCCTCTGAAAAGTGGGCCAGAATCCTCAGTTCGATCTGGGAATAATCCGCGCCGAGAAAAACACTGTCTTTGTCTCTGGGAACAAAAGCGCTGCGAATCCTCAGTCCCATGTCGGTCTTGACGGGAATGTTCTGAAGATTTGGCTCGCTGGAGGAAAGGCGGCCGGTGGCCGTCACCGTTTGATTGAATGAGGTGTGGATCGCGCCCGTCGCCGGATTTACCAGCACCGGCAGGGCGTCGCTGTACGTGGACTTGAGTTTGCACAGCGCGCGGTAGTTCAAGACCAACAACGGCAGATCGTGTCCCTTGGCCAGACTGGTGAGCACGTCCGAGTCCGTGGAATATCCGGTCTTGGTCTTGCGGTGTTTGGGAAGCCCGAGTTTTTCAAAAAGGATCACGCCCAGTTCTTTGGTGGAGGCAATGTTGAACGGCCCGCCCGCCAGGCGGTATATCTGTTCCGTCAATTGCCCGATCTGTGACTCAAACTCCTTGGAGAGTTCATGCAGGATGTCCCGGTCGACACAGATGCCCCTGTTTTCCATCCGGGCCAGCACGATTTCCAGCGGAATCTCCACCTCGTGAAACAGGCAATCCAATTCCCGTGTCTCTAGCAGAGGCTCCAAGGCGGATTTCAACCGCCGGATGACGGCGGATTCTCCCGCCGCGAATTGCATCCGTTCCGGCACCGGCACGTCCTCCATGCCGCGGCTTGCCTTGCCCGACCCCAGCATATCCGCGATGGTACTCATCCGCTCGTTAAGAAACTCCAGGGCCAACTCGCCGCTTCCGTGGCGAAGCTTGGAAGGGTTCAATAGGTAGGATGAGAGCATCGTGTCAAAACGGATCCCTTGCAGAAGGATGTTGTGGCGCAATAAAACCACGGCGTCGTATTTCAGATCGTGTCCGACCTTTCCGATCGAAGGATCGGACAAAACATCCTTGGCCTGGCGCAGGAACTCCTCCAACGGCAGTGAATCGCCCAGCGAGACATAGAAAACATCCGAATCCTGCGGACAGAACACGGCCCCCAGAATTTTCCCCCGCATGGGATGCACATCGGTCGTGATCAGGTCCAACACGAATTCCCCGGCACCCTGGACTTTTTTTATCATGTCGGCCAGCGAATGCGGATTGTCGATGAGCAGGGCATGTTGTTCGCGCCGGGGCGCGGCCTCCATGAAATCTTTCATCAGCGCGGTGAATTCCAGCCGCTTGAACAGATCCGCCAGTTTCTCCCGGTCGGGCTGGGCCCGCCGGCAGTCCTGAATCGTTGCGGACAAGGGCACGTCGGTACGGACATGCACCAGGCGCAGATTGGCAAAGACGCGATCCCGGTGGGCCGCCAGACTTTCCCTGACACTGCGGCTTGCGATATCTTCCAGGTGGTCATAGAGCCCCTGAACATCGCCGAATTTCACAATCAGCGCCGACGCAGTTTTGGGCCCGATTCCGGGGACGCCGGGCACGTTGTCTGAGGAATCCCCCATCAGGGCCAGGACGTGCGGAATGCGCGCCGGTTCCACTCCGAATTTTTCTTTCACCGCCTTGGCATCATAGACGGTGCCCTCTTTGGCGCTGCTCATGACGCTCACGGCTTCATCAACAAACTGCATCATGTCCTTGTCCCCCGTGCAGATCGTGGTGTGGACAGAGCACGCCCTGGCCTTTGCCGCCATGGTCCCCATCACGTCGTCCGCCTCAAATCCCTGCATTTCCAGTACCGGGATGCGATATGCATGCAGGAGTTCACGGATCAGCGGCAATTGAATCACCAGTTCCTGCGGCATGGCCTGCCGGTGCGCCTTGTAATCAGCAAATTCGGCATGCCGGAACGTCGGAGCGGCCAAATCAAAACTCACGGCGATATAATCGGGCTTGTGTTCGTGCAGAATCTTTTGCAGGGCGCGGACGAATCCGTAGACCGCGTTGGTCGGCTGGCCCTGGGAGTTGGAGAGATTCTGGATCGCAAAAAAGGACCGGTAGGCAAACGAAGTGCCGTCCAGGATATAGAATTGTTCGGGTTTGTTAGAGGTTGTCATCAATCACGGTGCGACCCTGCGGGCCTCGCGACGACAAAAAACATTTTCAAGGATTGAATATCTTGGTCTTGCTCATGTTAGACCCGCTGATCGCCTCCCCTTCGGGCGTCAGCAGATACGCGGTCACAAATATCAGCAGATTTTTCTTTGTCGAGTACTCCGTGTTGGAGCGGAAGGACTGGCCAAAAAATGGAATGTCTCCCAAAATAGGAATCTTGTCGGCGGTCTTAGTCGTCTCATCCTTGATCAATCCTCCCAGGACCACCGTCTCGGAATCGTTGATGACGATGCTGGCCGTCACATTTTTCGAAGTGAAGATTGGCTGGAGGATGGGAATGGCCGGGAAGGATCCACCGACCGTAATCCCATAATCCTGCCATCCGGAGAGCGCGCTCACCTCCGGAATCAACGTGAGATTGATCGTCTTCTTGTCGGCCCCGATGCTGGGCGTGACATCCAAAGAAATTCCCACATTGCGGCTGGTGAATTCTCCGGGGATGACAACAGGAGGCGTGACGACATTGCCCATGTCATTGGTCGTGGCCGGCGTGATTTCAAACTGCGTGGGATAAAATATTTCCGTCACCACCTCAATCTTTGCCTGCTCGTTGTTGGCGGCTGTCACTTTGGGCGCGGAGAGGACATTGGCCATGCCGCTCTGATCCAGCGCGTGGAGAATGACCTGAAACTGCGGCTGGGTCAGAATGCTGGCCATGCTAAAAATATTGCCTTCAGGCGCACCCGCCGTGTCGGACAAAAACCTCAGCCCGCGCGTGAATCCCTCTTCGTTGGAGGTGGAGTTTGGAAATTGACCCGCAGTCGTGTTGCCGGCCGACGCGGAAATCACCGAATCCGGAGACGCACCGTACCGGGACATCTTGAGAGGAAAATTGCGCGTCAGAAAAACCTCCAGCCCCATTTCCTGCGCCATGCTCTCCTCGATGTCCACAAATTTTGCCTCAATCGCAACCTGGTACGGCGTCACGTCCAGCGTCCCGATGATCTTTTCGATCACCGCCAAATTGTCCGGCGTATTGCGCACGATCAGCGTGGCCGTACGGGCATCCAGATAGATTTTGCTTCCAGGAGGAAAGGGCACACCGCTTTGTTCCAGCACCTCTTTAATGGTCGCAACCGATCCGTTCTCGTGCGCTGTGTTCCCGGCAGGCTCATGGCCCTTGCGCACCGGAACAAAGGTGCTGGCCCCGCTGGACAGATTATAGTAGCGGGTCTCCATGTCCACATTCGCCAGCTTTGCCGGATTGGAAATAACGACGGCGTATTCGTCCACGCGGTACTTCAGCCCCTTGGGAGTGAGGATGTATCGTAAAATTTCGCGCAGCGGTGCGTTTTTCAGGGAAATCGTTACCCCTTCAGAAAAAGGCTCCGGCCCGCTCTTCAACGCGTCATTCTGCCTGGGTTTGACCGGACTGCCCGCCTCAATTTCCTCAACCACGGTCTCCTCCGCCGCCCCCCCCGAAACTTCTTCATCCAAAATGATGTTGATCCCGCTGATCTTGGAACAATACGCGATGACATCCCTCAGCTTGGCATCCGAAAAATTGACGTCCTCAATCACCTGATCGAGTTTCTGCTCCATCCACTGTTTTCGGGCATTTTTCGCATCCTCACCGGCCGGAGACTTTTCTTGTTTGCGCTCCAGGGGAAACCAGTTTTTTCGGACATCCAGGATGCGGTCCCTTTGGACGATCCGCTGGTCGCGTGACGCCAACTTTCGTTTCATGGAAAGAATGCTCTTGAGATATCTCCGGCTGTCCTTGTCGTAGGGATTGGCACGCGCGATCCGTTCCAAAATGAGCTGGGCTTCGTCCAAACGGCCCTCATCGTAATAGCGCATCGCGTCCTGGAATGTTTCTCCCGCCGGCAGAGTGGCCTGAAAGATTGCTCCAGACGGCGGCGCTGGTTTGGTCTCGCGGACAATCGGGCCGCTCGTTTTTTCGACAGCATCGATGCCGGGAAATTCCGAACAAACATCCTGTGATGATTCTTCGGCGGCCCAAACAAAAGAAATCGCGCCGAAACAGGCAATGGCCGTCGCCAAGAGTGCCCATCCGAAAAATGGTCTCGTCATTGCGAGAAGTCCCGGAAAGTTTCCAGCCGGGACGACGAAGCTGCAAGTCCGCCGACGCCCCAGTGGCGGACAATCTCGCAGTACCCTTCTGATCCTGGCAAGAAGTCTCGATGTTTCAACGAGATCGCCACGCCCCCCGCCTCTGGCAGGGGACTCGCGATGACGTAATTCTTTTTTATATTTTTTTTCGCTCATGGATTAAAAATCTTTGTCTTTGCAACCTTCGGCTCCCGAACCGTCTCTCCCTCCGGCGTCAGCAGGTACGCCGACACAAAAACCAGCAGATTCCGCCGCCTGCTGGACTCGGCCTGATTTCGAAACAACCGGCCGATGCCGGGAATATCTCCCAGGATGGGAATCTTGTCGTCCGAGGTGCTGGTCACTTCCCGGATCAGGCCTCCCAGTACCACCGTTTCGCCGTCCCGCACGATCACGTTGGTGCTCACATTCTGCGACGTAAAAATGGGCTGTAAAACGGGAATTGCGTTGGAGCCCAATCCTCCTGGTCCGGCCGATGTGCCAAAATTATTCCATCCGCTCAGGGCACTGACCTCGGGTTTTAGGTTGAGGCTGATGACCCTTCGGTCCGATCCCACGCTGGGGGTCACCGTCAGGGTCACGCCCGTGTCCCGGGTGACAAAATTTCCAGGGAGCGCCACCCCCGGAGAGATGAGTACTCCGTTCCCATCGTGCGTCGCGGGTGTGATTTCATATTCCGAGGGATAGATGATTTCCGTCACGACCTCGATGCGAGCCTCCTCGTTGTTGACAGTGGTCACCTTGGGCGAGGACAACACGTTGGCCAGACCGCTCTGCTCCAGCGCGTGAAGAACAACCTGAAATTGCGGCTGAGTTAAAATCTGCGCGATGCTGAAGATGTTTCCCGCCGGATTGCCGGCGCCCTCGGTCAAAAACCGGATGCCCTTGGTGAGACCCCCCATGCCATCCCCCGCCGCCGTGTATTGCCCATAGACAGAATTGTTGGCATCGGCCTTGATCGTCAGATCGTTGGTCCCCGCCTGTTTGGTGAGCGCAAAATCTTTGGTCAGATAAACTTCCAGCCCCAATTCCCGGGCCGCAATCTCTTCGATGTCGACAAACTTGGCCTCGATGGCCACCTGCAGGGGCGTGACGTCCAGGGCCCCAAGAATTTTTTCGATCACCTCCAGATTGCCTGGCGTGTTGCGCACCAGAAGGGTTCCGGTCTTCTTGTCCAGAAAGATGTTGCTGCCGGGAGGAAACGGAACACCGCTCTGTTCCAGGACACTCTTGATGCTGTGAACAGGGGATTCCACAGCCGCATCGTCTTCCATCCCCAGGCCGTCCATTTCTGTCTGACTCTCGATCGTTCCCGGCTTCTCCCCTTTGCCAGACCGCCTGAATTTGGATCTGATTTTTGTCTTTTTTGCGGTGAAACCCGCCGTGCCGCTGGACAAATGATAATAGCGGCTTTCCATCTCCACACTCTCCAGCCGCTCCGGCGTGGAGACCACGATAGCGTACTCGTCCATGCGGTATTTCAGCCCTTTCAGAGACAGGATGTATTTGAGGGCCTCCAGCATGGGCACGTCCTTCAATGCGATGGTGATCCGGGAGGCCAGAATTTTTGCAACGTCCAAATCCGCCGCCTTTTTCTGGGATTGCCCAGGCTGTGGGGCAACGGCCGGGGCATTCGCCGGACTCTGCTCTGCCGGTTCTTCCTCCTGCGCGAGCGCCGTCTCATCCTGCGGGGACACCGGGGATTGTGTCTGGTGGGGAGACGTCGCGGACCCTTCATCAAAAACAATGTTGACGCCGCTGATTTGGGAAAGATACGAAAGGACTTCCCGGACTTGCGCGTCCGTGAAATTGATTTCCGGAATGACCCGGTTCACGCGCTCTTGCATCGAGGCGCGCAGACCTCCGGGATCCCCGGCGCGTTTGGAATCCTTTCCACCGCCCCCCTTGTCGATGGGAATCCAGGCCCGGCGAACATCCAAAATCCGGTCCCGCTCCTGGATATTTTCATCAAATTTTACCATCTTGCGTTTGATGGAGATGATGCTCTTGATGTACCGCCGGCTTTCCACGTCGGAGGGATTGTCTCGGACACAATCCTCAAAAGCCTTCTGGGCCTCGTCCAGTTTTCCTTCCTCATAGAGTTGTTTGGCCAAGGCCAGGCCCGGGCTCTCCGTGTGGGAGGCATCGTCGTGCGCCCAAAGACTTGCGGACACACACCACACCCCCACCGCCAGCGCAGCGGCAATCACATACACTTTTTTCGATCGCACTGTTGAACGCAAGGAAAAACCAGCTTCTTGGACGGGGTTTATTTTGACCGCTTCAATAAAACTTCTTTTTTCGCGCCTGCCTGATCCGATAGTAAAACTTGATCCTCCGTGATGTCAAGGACTTTGTAAGCGCCGATCTGACTGCCTACATGCACAGAAATCACCGCGCTGGTCTGTGTGTCAAAGAGTTTGGCGAACAATTCTTTTTCACTCACCAGATTTCCTTTGGCCAGGGTGACGGGCGGGGCCGGTTCTTTGCGGATGACAACGAAAGAATTGTCCACGTCCCGCAGGTATCCGCGCTGGATCTCCTGTGTCCCGATCACTTTTTGAAAGTTGTCAATGCGGTATCCCCGGATGGTTTCACCCACCTTTTTAAAGGTGGTCTGTCCCGCCCAGTTGATCTGAAGACTGTACCCGCCGTCCGGAAGCTGCAGGTATCCTTTGAATAGAAGGCGGACCGGTTCCCGGTATATCTTGACCAGCGTGAAACGCCCTTCTTTGCTGAGCGCCGCAGTGTCCGGCACCACGCCCGCCGCCTCGTCTTTCTGCACGCTAAACAAATCGCGCATCGACGCCTTGGCAAAAGCCGGCCCCTCCGACAAGCGCTGAATCAATCCGTCCACCCACTTTTCGTCGATCAGGACAGGGGTCCTGCCCGCGCCCTGAAGGAAACGCATATCTTCTTCCACCTGGGAAGACAGCGCCGTCACCTCCTGATGGAAAAAACGCACCATGATCAAAAAGCAAATCAGGCCGGCGCCAAGGAGGATTTTTTCCCACCGGCCGGCAATCCACGTCAACCCGATCCGCAGATTTGTCATGACGCGGCTCCCCTTGCGTCCCGCACCGGACCTTCCCCGGCGGGAGAGGGTGCGTCCCCCGTATCCACGGCATCCGGAAACCGGGATTGAAAAGACACGGCCCGGATGTCCGCCTGAACCTCCAGCGCATTTTCAGAACGCAGACGCACCTCCAGGTTCTCCAAAATAAAGACGGAGCCGCAACGCACCAGCAAAGTGACAAATTTCTTGAATGCCTGGGCGGTGCAGAAAAAGTGAACGCCGAAGGAAAAATCCTGATAAAAGGGAATTTCCTCGTCCGGTTCCATGCGCCGCTGATGGATGGCCCCGCGCCGTATTTGGGCAATTTCCGACACGGGGCAATCCATCAAGAGTTCCACGAAGCTCTTGATCTTTGAGAGCTGAAATGACAATTCCTCCAATTCGGAAGAGGGCGGAATCTCTTTGCCGGTGAACTCCTTGAAACCAATGTCTCCGGGAATACCGATGGACATGGCATCCGCCCGGGCAAGCAAGGCATGCTGAACTTTGAACAGGTCGCCCTTGAAGGCCAGGGAATTTTCATATTCCGGAATGGTTTGGGACTGTTTCAGGACCGTCAGCAGTATTTTGATTTTTTCCGTGCACGTCAGGCGGCACTGTTCCAGTGTTCTGAGCAGGGGGGCAGAAGGAATCAGCGCCCCATTGTTGGTCAGGACACGAGCGTGTTGAATCTTTTCCTGCCATTGCTCCTGCATGTTCTTATGGGCGCGCCCCGCCGCGTGTCCGATCCAGAAAAGGATCCCCAGCACCACAAGGCCCGTGGCAACTCCCAGCGCAATCCAGCGTTTATTCATGACCGCTCCCGCCCCGCATCCACGCAAACATTTTTTACCTTGATCTTGAGACTAAATTCCACGATCCCCTTGGCCACCTGGGCAGAAACCACTTCCACGTCGCTGAAATATGGAATTTTCAGCAGCGCCTCCCGAAAGAGGGGCAAATCATTCTGGATGTCCCCCGAGGTCTTTCCCTCCAGCAGCAAGGTTCCCCACAGTGCCGGGGCGCACCGGCTCTCCCCCGCACTCGCCGGAACTTTTCCTCGCGGCCCGCCCTTTTCCTGGGCGGACGCCGCCCCAAAATTCGCCGCCGGCCGGTCCTGGGCAATGCGCGTCAGCCAAAAATGGCGCGGGAGAACCCCCTGCAGGGCACTCAAAATCATGGGCCAGGCCTGCGCCTCGCTCAAGGCGGCATCAATGCTTTTGAATTTTTCCTTGAGCACTTCCAGCTGCTCCTTTTCCATTCCCACGCCCCGGCTCAACACCTCCATCTCTCGAGTCATCTGCTCCAACGCGTTGATCCGCATCTGCTGGATGTGTACCAGGCGGACCGTGCCGATCCAATAGGCCGCTCCCGTGGCAAGCACAACGAAACAGGTCGCCGCCACGTGAAGCATTTTGCGCACCCGGGTCCGCTGTCTGCGAACATCGAAGGGTGTCAGATCGATTTGCAGGCGGTTGGACCTGTGCAGGCGCAATGTCAGGCCCAGGGCACCCGCAAGAAAAACTTTTTTTCTGGCCAACTCTGTCGCGGGAATCTCCGGGGACACCCTGAATCCGGCAAAACAGTCCAACCGCTTCACCGGCAAATTGAACCGTTCCTTCACGGCCTGATCCAATCCCTTGAGCAGGGATCCGCCGCCGCACAAATCGATTTCATGGAGCGTCGCGCCAGGATATTGGGACCGGTAAAACCCCAGAGAGCGGGACACCTCGGCAAATACCCGGTCCAGGACCTTTTCCACACACGCCATGATTTTCTGCTGGGAAGCGCTGGGGATCTGTGCGCTCCCCCCGCCCAGGGAGAGCGAGATTTTCATTGCCTCGGCATCCTGAAGGCTGACATTCAATCCCTCTGCGATCGCCTCTGTAAAATGATTGCCCGCGATGGGGATATTGCGGATCCAGAGCCCTCCGCGGTCGGCCACGATCATGTGTGACGTGCGCGCACCGATATCCAAAATGAGGCTCGATGTCCCGGGATGAATGCTCTGGCCGAAATTCAGACAGTTGTAAATGGCCAGGACCGAGGCATCCAAGAGGAGCGGATTCAATCCCGCCCGGTGGAGCGCCACGACGGCCGGTTCGACGATCTCACTTTTGACTGCGACCAGCAGGACATCGCGCTCTTCCTGAGATACTGCATTCAACACCTGGTAATCCCAGCGAACATCCTCGATGGGGAACGGCACCTGTTGCTGGGCTTCATAGCGCACGATCTGGTCCATCTGGGCCCGCGGCACAGGAGGCAGGCGGACAAAGCGCAGAAAAATAGACTGCCCGGAAATGCCGACAACGATGCGGAAAGACTTGACCCCTTTGGCCGTCAGGGTCGTGCGGATGGTTTCGTAGGGATTTTTTCCCGGGTCGTCTTTCTTTTTTAAATCGACAATCCCGCAGTGCTCGACGACGAATTCCCTGCCACGACGGCAAACCAGCGCGTACTTTACGCTATGCTCGCCAACGTCCAGGCCAAGGACCGGTTTGTTTCCGAAGGGGAATAAATCACGGAATGACAACTTTGATATCCTCTTCGTTCACTTCGTAATCGTGCTCAAACGGTGTGAAGAAACGGCAGCGCAGGGCGCCCTGGATGGCCGCGATTCTGTTCCACCATTGCGCCCTGCCCTCGTTGGGCCACTGCCTGGAATCGACCAGAATTCCCTGGTACCAGATCTCCACCAGGATTCGCTTCACCGTGCCATAGCGCGACAGGGAATTGGGATGAAGAAAAACGAGGCCCTGGTGTTCCCAGCCCGAGGCCACGGAGATATACGTCACGGACCCCGTGAACATGGAATTCTTCCTCTTTTGGTTCCGGACCATCACATAGTATTTGAGCGTCACATCATCGGCCCACGCGGGTTGACTGCTGTAATGCACCGTGATGACTCCCCATTTTTGGGGAAAACCGGAGAGATTGTTCAACCCGGACAGGCCGCCAGAAAGGGCCTTGCTGCCACTCCGAATGCGGAAACCATATTCGATCCTCCGGATGTCAAAATCGCCCTGCCGGGCGATCGCGCAGGAATCAGCGCAGACCGCGGCCACGATCAGAAAGAAAAAGAGAAAAAAAACACCCCGGCGGGATGTACACACACACACAAATTTGGTGGGGGAAAAAACCATGGCCAAAGACTAGCGCAAACCCAAAGTCCCTGTCAACTTCTATGTGGATGGGGGGTGTTTAGAAAAAAAGGACTACCCGTGGCTGAGGGTGGAGATCAGCGAGATCAACGGCATGAAAAGCGAAATCACGATCGCGCCGACGATCAGCGCCAGCGTCACGATCAAGAAAGGTTCCAACAGCGTCGTCAGCATGGTGATCGTCACATCCACTTCCTCGTCGAACTGGGCGGCAATGCGCGACAAGATGTCATCCAGCCGTCCCGTCTCCTCCCCCACCGCCACCATGTTGATCACCACGGGACTGAAAATCTTGCTCTGCCGCAGAGGGTCCGCAATCGACTCCCCCTCGCGGATGCTCTCAGAGGCCTGCGTGATCGCCCGCGCAAAGACTTCGTTGCCAATGGTATCCTTCACGATCACCATCGCCCTCAGGATGGGCACCCCGCTGGAAATCAACGTCCCCAGCGTCCGGGCAAATCTCGCGATGGCAATTTTCTGAAAGATGGGGCCAAAGACAGGAAGTTTCAATTTCAGGAAATCCAGATGGTAGCGGCCGGTATCGGTCGCCGCCGCAATCCGGTACAGGACAAAGAGCCCCGCCAGTGCGCAGACGAACCCCACCCAGCAATACCATGTCATCAGCGCCTTGCTGATCCAGATCAAAATCCGTGTCGATGCGGGGAGTGTCACCGCCATGTCGGCAAACATGTCCGCAAAGGAGGGAATGATAAAAATCATCAAGAAGATCATGACCGCGATCGCGGCGAGAATCACGATGACGGGATAGACCAACGCAGAGCGGATCCGCGAGCGCAGTTTGGCCGACTTTTCAAAATAATCCGCCATGCGCACGAAAACGCTGTCCAGGACACCGGCCGCCTCCCCGGCCTTGATCATGCTGACAAACAGCCGGTTGAAGACCTTTGGATACTTGCTCATGGCCTCCGACAGCGTGGCCCCGGCTTCGATCGCCGCCTGCATCTCCCAAATCGTCTTTTTCAGGACGCCGGATTTCTGCTGTTCCCACAGAACTTTCAGCGCGCGCAGGAGGGGAATTCCCGCGGCCATCAGGCTGGAGAATTGGCGCGTGAACGTCACCAAATCCTTGGTCTTCACCCCGCTCCCGAATGTGAAAGAAGGGGCCCGGGACCAGTCCGGCGCCTGTTCAAAGGCCTTCCCGACCCGGCCCTTCCCCTTTTCCACCACCTTGATGGGAAAAAGTCCCAGATTGCGGAGTTTGGTAATGGCCTGGGCCATGTTCTCCGCGTCTAGCGAATCGACGACTTCCCTCCCTTTTTTTGTGATGCCCTTGTATTCAAAAGTGGGCATGATTACGTCTCCCGCGCCACTTCTTCCAGCGTCGTGATCCCGTCGAATACCTTTTCCAATCCGTCTTCCCGCAGGGTACGCATTCCCAGTTCCAGCGCCTTGGCGCGCAGGGAAACCGCCGGGGCCTTGGACAAAATCAGATTCCTCAGCGGCTCCCGGATCAACAGAAATTCAAAGATCCCCGTCCTGCCGCGGTATCCCGTGTGGTTGCAGTGGACACATCCCTTTCCATAATGGAATTTTTTTGAGCGCACGTCTTCCGGCTCAAGATCCACCGTGGCGAGCATGGCCGCATCCGGGACAAATTCGGTTTTGCACTGGGGACAGATCTTCCGCACCAGCCGTTGCGCCAGGATGGCCTCCAGCGTGGAACAGATCAAATACGGTTCCACGCCCATGTCGATCAGGCGGATCAGCGCCCCCGTCGCATCGTTGGTGTGCAGTGTCGAAAAAACCAGGTGCCCCGTGAGCGACGACTGAATGGAAATCTGGGCCGTGTCCAGGTCCCGGATTTCCCCCACCATGATGATGTCCGGATCCTGCCGCAGGATGGACCGCAGGCACTGGGCAAACGTGAGCCCGATTTCTTCGTTGACGGCCACCTGGATCAGACCATCGACGTCGTATTCGATGGGATCTTCCGTCGTGATCAGCTTGGAATCAATGGTGTTGAGCCTCTTCAGGCCTGCATAGAGGGTCGTGGTCTTGCCGCTGCCGGTGGGGCCGGTCACGATGATGATCCCGCTGGGACGCTCCAGCATCTCCTGAACGCCGGCCAGCGTGGCCTTGTTCATCCCCAACTGGCCCAAGTCCAGGCCCACAACACTCTGGTCCAGCACGCGGATGACCACGCTCTCTCCAAACGCCGTCGGCAGGGAAGAAATGCGCAGATCCACCGTGCGCCCCTCGACACTCATCAATATCCTCCCGTCCTGGGGCAGTCTCCGCTCCGCGATGTCCAGATTGGCCAGCACTTTGATGCGGGAGGCCAAGGCCAGACTCAGGTGTTTGGGCGGCGGCGTCATCTCGTAGAGAACCCCATCCACCCGGTAGCGGACTTTGAATTCGTCCTCAAAGGGCTCAAAATGGATGTCGCTGGCCTTTTCCTTGATCGCCTGACTCAAAATCAAATTGAGCAGTTTGATGACGGGGGCCTCACGAATCAGATCCTGTAAGCTCTCCAGATCCATCTCCTCGGAAATCGTGCCCGGAATTTCCTTCTCGATTTCCGCGATCAAATCGGCGATCGACTCCGACTGCTCCCCGTAATGCTTCTTGATGGCCTCCTTGATTTTTTCCTCGCTGGCCAAAACACCGCGAACCTCCGTGTCCAGCATGAATCTCAGGTCATCCAGGATGTGAGGATTGAGGGGATTGGAGAGGGCCACCACCAGATCATCCCCCTCCGTGCGGATGGGAATGATCCCGTAAATGCGAACCATGGAGGGCGAAACTTTCTTGAGAACTTCCTTGGGGATGTCCAGGGTCAGGGGATCCACCGTCTCCATACCCAACTGGAGCCCCAGACAGTGATAGACATCCTGTTCCTTGACAAAACCAAGGTCCACCAGCACCAGGCCCATGAGTTTGCCCGTGCGCTTCTGCTCCTCGATCGCCTCCTGAAGCTGTTCCCTGGTGATCAATCCCTTTTCCAGGAGCAGATTCCCCAGATAGCCGCCCTGATCCGTCCATTTTCCCGTCATATTTTTCTCCCGCGTCTTCGCGGCAAAATACTCCTGGCGCACCCCGCCATTATAACCCTTCCACTTTTTGGACCGTCCGGGCCATGGTATCCGGATCCTGCGCCATCATGATCATATCGGAATAGGCGATCCGCCGCCGCTGATATAAGACAGCGAGACTCGCGTCCAGCGTGATCATGCCGAACTTGGTCCCTGTCTGAATGTCCGAGGTGATCCGGAAGGTCGACTTCTCCCGGATCAGATTTTGAATGGACGGCGTTGAGACCATGATTTCGAAAGCCGCGATCCGCCCCTTCTTGTCCACTCGCGGCAGAAGAATCTGCGATACCACGGCCACCAGCGACGTGGAGAGCTGAACGCGTATCTGGTCCTGCTGGGTCGTGGGAAAGGCGTCGATGATGCGGTCCACCGTCCGGGCCGCCCCCGTGGTGTGCAGGGTGCCAAAAACCAGGTGCCCCGTTTCCGCCGCGGTGATGGCGGCTTCCATCGTTTCCAGGTCGCGCATTTCGCCCACCAGAATAACGTCGGGGTCTTCGCGCAGGGACGCCCGCAATGCCTCGGCGAACGTCGTAACGTCCACGCCGATTTCGCGCTGCGTGATGATGCACTTTTTGTGCGAGTGATAATACTCGATGGGGTCCTCGATCGTGATGATGTGGCAGTCCTGTTCCTGGTTGATCGTGTCCAACATCGACGCCAGCGTGGTCGTTTTACCGGATCCCGTCGGCCCAGTCACGAGGACAAGCCCGCGGGGCCGGGTCAGGAGGTCCTTCACCACGGACGGCAGACCGATTTCGTTCAGCGTCAGCAGTTTGGAAGGAATCAACCGCATGGCCAGGCCGTAACACCCCTTCTGTTTGTAGACGTTGACACGGAAGCGCGACAGGTCTTGAAATGCAAATCCGAAATCCGTATTGCCGTTTTTTTGCACACGGGCCATGTGATCGTCGGAAGAAATACCCTTGGCATAGCGCTCCGTATCCTGCGGCGACAAAATCTCCGGCGCCGCATGGACCAGATTTCCGTTCAACCGCATCGTCGGCGGCCGCCCCACGGTCAGATGCAGGTCCGAAGCCCCTTTTTCCGTTACCACCCGCAAAAGTTCAAAGATTTCCATACACTCCCCTTTCTATCCTATCCATCTTTTTTTCGAACAAATCAAACCACCTCCACCTGCTCGGTCTCCCCCACACCTTCTTCCAGCGTGGTGGCACCAGCAAAAACTTTTTGGACCCCGTCTTCCCTCAGCGTGCGCATGCCGGTCTCCCGCGCGCGCCGTTTGATCTGACTGGAAGGAACCCGCTGATAAATCATCTTCTGGATTTCTTCATCCACGATCAACAACTCAAACAGCCCGACGCGGCCGCGGTACCCCGTTTGATTGCACTCCCCGCAACCCTTTCCCTTGAACAGCGTCACCGACTCAAAGTGCGCCGGAATCAACTTCATCTTTGTGAGAAGTTCCGCCGGCGGCTGCACCGCCGCCTTGCAGGCCGGGCAGATGCGCCGGACCAGCCGCTGAGCCAGCACGGCGCGCACGGACGATGCCACCAGAAAGGGCTTGACCCCCTGGTCGATCAGGCGGGTGACCGCCCCGGCCGCGTCGTTGGTGTGCAGGGTGGAAAAAACCAAATGGCCCGTCAGCGACGCATTGATGGCGATGTTCGCCGTCTCCGGGTCCCGGATTTCCCCCACCATGATGATGTTCGGCGCCTGGCGCAGGATGGATCGCAGGACGTGGGCAAACGTCAGGCCGATTTTCTCATTCACCTGCACCTGGTTGATGCCCGAGAGCTGGTATTCGATGGGGTCTTCCACGGTGATGATTTTTTTGTCCGGCCGGTTGATTTCATGGAGACATGCGTACAGAGTGGTTGTCTTGCCGCTTCCGGTGGGGCCGGTGATCAGCAAAATGCCGTTGGGGCAGCCGATCAGTTCCTTGAATTTTTTTTCGTCGTCCGGCATGAAACCCAGCTCCACCAGGCCCAGGGCCAGGGAAGATTTGTCCAGGATCCGCATGACCAGGCTTTCCCCGTGCTGGCTGGGCAGGGTGGACACACGCAGGTCGATGTCCTTTCCCATCACCTTGAGCTTGATCCGGCCGTCCTGTGGTAGCCTCTTTTCTGCGATGGACATGTTCGCCATTATTTTGATGCGGCTGAGAATGGACCCCTGCAGGCGTTTGGGGGGCTCGTCCATTTCATAGAGCAGGCCGTCGATGCGGTAGCGCACGCGGAATCTTTTTTCCAAAGGTTCCAGATGGATATCGCTGGCCCGCAGGCGCAGGGCCTCCATGATGATCAAACTAACCAGCTTGATGACCGGGGCCTCTTCCGCAGGCCCTTCCTCATGCTCTTCCGGAACCTGCACAGATCCGAATCCGACAGCGCTTTCCATCCCGTCCGGAACGATGCCGTAAAATTTTATCAGCCCCTCCCGGATGTCCTCTTCGGTGGCCAGCACCGCCTCCACTTCCATCTTCAGCATGAAGGCCAGAGAATCGATCACGTCCAGCCGGAAGGGATCCGCAATAGCCACCTGAAGGCGATCCTTCTTCCTTCGATAGGGAATCACCTGATACCGCTTGGCAATTTCCTGGGGAATCATTTTGATGGTATCCGGATCGATGACGGTCTTCTTGAGATGGACTTGCTGCAGTCCAAACTGGCGGGCAATCGCCTTGGCGATTTCGTCTTCGCTGACATATGTGAGACCGACCAGAGAATCCAGAACAGAGAGCTGTTCGTGTGCCTGGGCGCGCGCCTGCTTGATTTGTTCGGCGCTGACAATTCCCTGTTCCTTGAGAATGTCCAGAATGAGATCCTGATTTTTAAACACGCCCGGCTCCTCTCGCGATATAAACTCATGTCCGTGTCATAAGGTAGCTTCTCTTCGGGTGACGCGGTTCGCGCACTCCTGCGGCGCGCGTCCGCTGGACTCTCGGCGCTCGAATTTTGCTCGCCTACGGCTCGCAAAAGCCAAGCTTCTCGCGCCTGCGAGACCCACCCTCAGAGGATGATCCTCTCTATCTATTGTAACTGTCACGCTATCTGCGTCAACCTACGAGAAATAAGTCTAAGCGCTATTGCAGACAGGCGCGCTTGGACATCCGGCAACGGCATGCGCTTTTTTTGAGCAATGGCAAGACAGTCCTCAAATTCCGGCACCGCCTTCAGATTTTTCCCTTCCAGTTTGCCGATCTTAAAGCGCACGATGCCCAGCGGCGTCCTGACTTTTCGGATTTCCCGCTCCAGAACACGGCGCTGGGCAGGATGCATGCGCACCCCAAATGTGGTGGTGTCACTCAGAATTATCCGGGAAATAATTTGAATGTCCTTCTCGCGGCAGAGCGCCTCCAGAAGAACGGCCGGCCGGTTTTTCTTCATTTGGATCGGAGCAAAAAACACGTCCAGGGCCCCCGCCGCAAACAGTTTTTCCATGACGCTGGCGTACCACTGCGGCTGCATGTCGTCGATGTTGGCCTGCAGGACCCACACAGAATCCGTCTTTCCCTGCCGCGCCGTTTCTCCTATCACCACACGCAAAGCGTTGGAATGGCTCTCGGGGTCGGCCTGGCCCAGACCGTATCCTATTTTTTTTGCAGTGATCCGCGGCAATAGTTCCACGCAACGGCCGAAATGAGAGAGGATCGCGGCGCCCGTGGGTGTGGTCCACTCGCCCGGACACGGTTCTCCCCACCGCACGGGGACATCGCGCAACAGCGCGATGGTCGCGGGACAAGGCACGGGCAATTTGCCGTGCTCGGTCTTGACCCAGCCCGACCCCATGGGCAGATGGGTA
>CAZGMX010000032.1:0-21842 GCA_964526865.1 uncultured Actinomycetota bacterium
GTCACCCGGAATTCCGTACGCATGGAGAAAATGTCACGCAACATCAAGACATCCAATTTGGACCAACTGGTTCAATCCATCCGCATGATGATCACCAAGCCCAAGCTTCCCGTGGTCTATAAACTGCTGGGGCAGGTCTACGAAGGGATACTCCAGCCGTTCGACAAGGACATTCAAGGGAAAAACCTCATCATTGTCCCCGATGGCGCCATGTACTACCTGCCCTTCACGGCGCTGATGGACAAGGACGGCAAATTCCTCATCGAGCGCCACACGGTTTCGATTCTCCCCTCCGCCACCATCCTCAAATTCTGCATGGCCAAAAAGCGGAGAACCGCAAAGCACATCGTGGCCTTCGGCAATCCCGACCTCCGGGATCCAAAAATGGACTTGCCTTTCGCGCAGAAGGAGGTGGACAAAATCTCCGAGTCTTTCCCCAAACCGGGGCTGGTCCCGCTGACGCGTGACAATCCCAAGGCGGACCTGCCCGGCGCCCAGAAAGAGGCGGCGCAAATCGCCAAGAAATTTCCTCAGGCCGAAATTTTCTCGCGCAAAGAGGCGACCGAGACGCTGGCAAAAAAAATTGCGGGCAATTACGACGTCATCCACTTTGCCTGCCACGGCGAGTTCAACGAAAAGAATCCCGACTCCTCCTGCCTTCGCCTGGCGCCGGATGGAACCAACGACGGCATCTTGAGCGTCGCGGAGATATTTGACCTCAAGCTCAATGCCCAGCTGGTGATCTTGAGCGGGTGCGAGACCGGCCAAGGCGGGGGGGGCGGAGATGAAATGATTGGGCTGACGCGCAGTTTCCTGTACGCCGGCACCCCCTGTCTCATCGCCAGTCTCTGGAAGGTGGACGACAACGCAACGTGTCTGTTGATGAGTCACCTCTACGAAAATCTGGCAACCATGGGCAAGGCCGCGGCCCTGCAAGCGGCCCAGATTCAAACCATGAAAGAGAAAAAGCACCCCTACTACTGGGCGTCCTTTTATCTGATTGGAGACGGGCGGTAGAGATTCAGCACGATTGTTTGGTCACGCCGCCATTTCTGTCCATTGGCTTGACCACCGATATTGTTCCCAATCCACATCCTGCGGGGATTTTCTGCGCGAGTGTTCAACCCGTTTTTTGAACTCATCCAAGAGCAATCTTTGTCTGGCCACACCGGACACCATGCCGAGGATGTCACCCGCCAAGACGACCATCGAGAGTCGTCCGATGGCAATATTTTTTATCACCCCCGCAGCAGATACGGGTTGCTGTTTCAGATAGACCACCGGAACCTCTTTCAGGACATGTCCGGCAACCGCCGCCCTGCCCAACAGATTGGTGTCGTAAGAAAGGTTGTAGATAAAATCCGGCGCCAGTTTTCCGTTCGCATCGACCGGCAGGATTTCCTGAAGCGCCCGCCGTCCAAAACCTTTCATGGCGCACTGCGTGTCGCGAATTTCCGCGATTTCCGGCAAAAACCAGCGCGCAATTGTCCCATAGACATCGCCTGCCGCATCTCTATACCAGGGCCGGCCCCGAACCGACTCCTCCATTTTTCTGGACCCCACGGCGACATCACAGCGTCCGGATGCCAGTTCGCCAAGTAACAGTCCGGCATTGAACATATGGATGTCAAACGTGGGATTCGTATAGATCACATAATCCGCACCGTCTCTTAGGGCCTCCCGCATCCCCAGCACTACATTGGCCCCTTTGCGGCTGGCCAGCCTGGAGATTTCCTGCCGGGCAAGAGTAAAGCCCTTGAGTCTTCCGGAATCCAGATCCTCCTTAAAATCACGCGCAATAATGTCTTTTGCCCCTCGCCCGCCGGGCACCTCATCTTCCACGACGCTCATTTCCCATGTGATCTTCCGGTTGACACAGAACAGGTCGTCCAACTGCTTCATCTTGACGTCGATAATTTCTTTCAGGCCGGCGACACTCTCCGGCGAATTGAATGTCATCTGCCCCTGGTACGCAAGCACAACCACAGCAACCTTGATTTCACGATCGATTGCACACACACTGCGGTAAGCCTGCAGGACCTTTCTGAGAACAGGTGAAATGTCCTTTGACTCTCCGGCTAAAATTTCATCCAGACCGGTTATTGTGTCTTCGCGCTCCTCGCTCTTGAGTCTTGCCGACAATCTTTTTGACAAGGATTCGATGGCCTGGATTTGCGTCCATCCCTCATTGCTTACCTCTGCCAGCAAAGCGGCGACCCGGCCTCCAGCCGGTTTTCCATGCTGGTTCCACCGCGCCTGAGCCTCGGCAGCCGCCCTCATCCTCCTAAATTTGCCGAAATCAGACGGCGGCGCAAGGGCGTGCAACTCCACAGCCTCTTTGCATTTCAACCCATCCTGCATTTGCTCATTTAAGTTGGCGGCTGTCCCCAATTTTTCCGCCATGGCGGAAGACTCAAACGGCTTCGCCCCGCGGGCAACGGCAAACATCGTGAAGACGTAGTTGGCCTTGACGAGTTCCTGCAGGGGGAACGGGCCGTTGACGGGTCCCAGGTCTTCGTGGATGCCGTCAAAGCGCCAGCCGTTGCCGTATTCGTCGTAGAGCGCCTGGAGTTTCCGGCGCAGGGGTTCGTCCGGTTCATGTTTGATTCGTTCTTTGAAATCCCTGGTGAACACACAGAGGTTGTAATCGATTTGGCGGTGTGTCGAATGCGCGGACACCAGATAGGGGGACAGCTTGTGCCACAGCCCTTGCCAAAATTCATCGCCCTTCTTGACCTCGATTCCCAGCTTTTCTACGATCACGTCTCTGTGAATGAATCCCCATCCGTCCCCCGAAGAAATGTAACGGCCGCTGCCACCATAAATTCCTTCCGGAAAGTCCCGCGCCGCATATTCCCTGTACGCCCCGCCCATAAAAAACGCCATCTGCCGAGCAAACCGCTCCCAATCGACGATTGCGGCAACCTGAGTCCCGTCTTCTCCCGTGTACGCCTCGTACGCGGTTTGATACACCTGCCGCATGGTCTCGGCCAGTTCGGCCACCATCTGCGGGTCTTTCCAGTTCAGGAGCCCGCGGTCCTTCAGCCGCTTGCCTTCCACCAGCGCACAGGCCAGCAGATAATTGCTTAGGTAGTGGGCCCGGATAAACTTTCTGCGGTTTTCCATAGACATGGCGGCCAGGCCGTGTGCCAGGTGTTCGGAATGGGGATGGCGCAAATCCGCCAGTTCATCCACACCGGCCATCTCGGCAAAATCCGCCGGCCCATTCAAGCGCAGATTGGGATACGCCACCGCCGACTCCCACGCGTGAAGCCTGCCGGTGCCGAATCGTTCTGGCATGGGCCTGAGGATGTCCGACATCAAAAGGAACCGGCCGCGGTCGTCCCTTCCCCCTTGAATGACATTGTGGAAGAGTTCGATGATATCGGGGTGCAGTTGATCGAGTCGCGCCATCGTAAAAAGTTCATGGGCATTTATCTTGAGGGCCGCGCGCGCCTGGGCGGTATCGGCGGCCTCGTGCTCATAGGCGCGGTAGTTTGGATCTCTAAACCGATAGGCCATGCAGGCGTAGGCGCCGGTCTTATCCCGGCTGACGGTGACCTTGCTGATAGCCGTCGCGGCTTTTGCAACCGATTTTTCCAACCGCGCCGCCATGCCCGGCGGCATATCGTCTCCCTGAACCCGGACAATGCTCTGCCCGCCGATCAGGGCGGGCTCGTGATATTCTATCAGCGGAACGCCCGCCTCCTTCATCTGCCGCAGGTTTTCAAAATATTTGCTTTCATGAATCAACCTGCGGACATCCTCGCTGCCGTGCTTTTTTCCGCTGGCCGCCGCAACCTCTGTCTCTTTCAAGAATTTGAGGGCGATGATCTCCCCCTCCGTGGTCTTGTAGAAAAGAGTCCTCCCCATTTCTCCATCCGGCGCGGCATCCTTCAGCAGTAGTTCCATGTCCTCTCTATGCGCCACCGGCACACTGATCTGGGGAATAGATTTGTAGTCAGGCAGCGGCACGGGAGACTCCGCCGGCTGTTTTTCTTGCGCGCACAAGATAAGGCTTCTGGCAATGCCGCTAAAGGTCGCCGGGGAATTGCCCTGATCTATCAGATCGATGCCCGAGAGTTGGAATGCCTGCCGGATCGCCTCTCCATTCAGCGCCCCGCCGGTGTTCATGAGATAAATCAACAACCGGGCAAGCGAGCGCATTTCTCCCGTCATGGCGCGGCCCGTGATGCGGCCGGCATAAAACACCTGCATCTCTTTTTCCACTTCGCGCGCTGCGGACTGGGCGGGCATTTTCTTTTTGATGCATTCACACAATGTTTGATAGAAGACTTCCGCCGCCCCATCCCCGCCGGCCAGCACCGCCAGCGACGTACACTCGGGACGAACGTAGTCCGCGATGCGCCGAGCCAATGCGGGACTGGGCTTCAGCCGCTGATATATTCTCAGCCAGAATATCTCATTCCCCGCGTTGCCGCGCAGTTCGGGAGGAAACGCCTCTCCCAACTGCACCGCCACTTTTTCCCGCCGGAAAAACTGTTTATCGATGAACCCTCCCTCCATAAGTTGTTTCAAGGCAAATGCGGCGGAAGGCCTCATGTCCTTCCAAAGCCTGTTGATGGGCAATTTCTTTTTCAACCGCGCTTTTTGCTCATCGCTCAAGAGACCGATCTGCGAGAGGATATTCAGCGCCTCGGCACTTCCCGCACAATGCTCCTGCATGTGCAGGCCGTTGAGGAGCGCTTTGACGGGAATTTTTCTCTGCAGAGTAATTTTTTGTTCCGCACTGATGCACCCCGCCCGATCCAGGGCCCTCAATGCCCGCGCGCTGCCGTCTCGCAAATCACCGGTCAGCAATTCGACAAACGGATCCAGGGAGACATTCGCCAGCCACGGCTGTCCCTTCCTAATAAATCCGTTGTTGGCACAATGGATGATGTGGGCAAGACAGGACATGCGGCTGTTGTAATCGGAACTTCTCAAACCCTCAAAATATGAGCGGTAATCGTTTTGTCCATCCTCTGCCAATTTCCATGTATCGGGGATCAATCCCATTCCGTTCAGAGCGCTTATTTGCTCCACGTCGCGGTAAGCGTGGCGATCCACGACAAGGTGGCTGCAAATATAGGCTTTGGCCGCAGACTTAAGAAAGCCCCCCGCCCACAGTGTTTGAATCATCTTGACTGCCCGGTAGGCCTCCATCCCCATGTGCACATCTTTGTTCGCCGCCTTTACCAGGTCTTCCAGTGAAACCGCGACACCCACCTCCAGCTTTTCTTCGGGCGTCAGACAGCCGGAATCCCCAAGGAATTTGAGGACGCCCAATATCTGCTCATCCGTAACCACACTCCACGATGCGCCCCTGTGTTTTCTCAATGCCTCTTTCATATTCGCAAAACCTAGCACTTTTCTTACGCCAAGCACATGTTTGGCATCCTGTGGATTGATGATTCCCGCGCCAGTCATGGCCATAAAAATAGCCTGCGTTTCATCCTGGTTAGCGGGATTCGCGGTATCATAATCTGCCAGCAGCAGCGTGGGCGGCGCGACTACCGCTATTCTTTCCTTTTCCCGCGTGCTGATCAGCCCGGCCTTCCCCAAAACCAGGATAAGTCTGGCCGCGGTAGAGCGGTTGGGATCGTCCCATCGCATGCCGGCCAATTCGCCCACGTGCTCGGACAGGTGAAGTTTTTCCTGCAAACACTCCTTGTCCATGGCGCCGAGCAGGCCCATCTCATCCAACGACCGCAGGGCCTGGGCCTTTTCCACGGCCAGTCTCAAATCGGCTCCGTTGATCTGCGCCGCATATTCCTCCAATCGATCCTGAAATTCCAACTCCCGGGTGATGTCTTCTCGATCGGTCGTCGCCAGCCAGGCGTCAAATCTTGCCGCGCGCACCGTCGTATCCGAATCAACGGCCACTCCTTCCCTCCGGGTGCCCCCCTCCTCATTCCTCTCCCGCGAGGGGGGGGGAAGATTTTCTCCGTTGGAATGATCCTTTTCAAAAACGCTCTTGGGTGCGAGGGCAAATCCCGGCCCGGGCATGCACAGCACGATGGACAGGAGAACGGCCACAATCCGCTTATGCGTCATTGCGAGGAACGTGTGAGCCTTTAGCCGCGAGGCCGAAGGCCGTGGCGGGACGAAGCTGCAAGTCCGCCAACGTTTCAGTGGCGGGCAATCTCGCAGTTGCAATAGCGAGATTGTCTGTCCCCGTATGGGGGCTTCCCGCCACGATTCGCTCGCGGCCGATGGCTCGTTCGCTCGCAATAATTTTTTCATGCCGCCGCCAGAATTTTTTGCCCCATTGAGTTCATCATTCCATCTTGATCTTTTTTTTTATCCCCAAAACTCGCCCCATTGATTCGCAATCACTTACAAAAATAGAACCGTCCCCATTTTTAGGCGGCGCTCTCCATAACCTCCCGGCTTCCCAAGACATCCCGTATCTCGCTGTTTAAATTGGTGGCTGTCCCCGATTTCGCGGCCACATTCCAGATGTCGCGCGACAGGACAACGCTTCCGCCGTCCAGATTGCTTTGGGAGAGATACCGCCTTACGGCGTCTTCTTTTCCCTCGCCGCTCTTCCACAATTTGGGGTCGATCTCCAGCCTCAGGATGGCG
The DNA here is from genome assembly GCA_964526865.1 of uncultured Actinomycetota bacterium. GTDB lineage: Bacteria > Auribacterota > Ancaeobacteria > Ancaeobacterales > CAZGMX01 > CAZGMX01. Next base: position 6,589 of record CAZGMX010000032.1, read on the forward strand.
GATTTGCTTGGCGCGTTTAAGACCGGAGCAAGTTCGCTGAGAAATTCCCGAAATTCGCTCTCCTTCATATAAAAGATCGCGGAGCTATAGGCATCGGCAAAATCCTGGTGCTGCCGCTTTCCATCTTCTATGATCCCATCCGGTTTAATGGCGGGGCTATTCCACACCACGACATCCGGATCACCGATGCCCTCAATCCCCGAGCCCTGCACAATCTCCACGGGGATATCCGCGGGGACCACACCGCTTTGCTGGGCAATGCCCACATTCCATTTGCTAACCATGACTGCCAAAGGCATGATGTCATTGGCCTTAATCCGGCGGGGTCTGTGCAGGAGCAATTCAATGATGTCGGCACCCTGTCCTGTGCCGATGACACCGATTTGTCTGTCCCGGTACGCGCCCTCCTTGCCGCGGGCCTCCAAAACTTCCATAAAATCCTGATGGAAAAAATTGTGCGGGCTGAAAATAATATCTTTGTTTTTCTCCGCGCCGCCTTCTTTTTCGCCATTCTCCCAAAGATACGCCTTTTCCGGAGTCTCGAAAGACGGCTGAGTTAAATACATGACATGAACCATTTTGCTGGATGTTTCGGCCGACGACGAACCCCTTGCTGCGTCATCCGCGGGCAGTTTCCTCGACGCCACATTGAAAATCGCCCCCTGAATCTGATAACCGGGCCAGAAAAATGGAAGCGTCTCCCCTCCAAATTTTCTATACAGCTGCTCATAGACCGGAAACCGGCTGGGGGGAAATTGCATTTTCTTCACGGCGTCATTGCCTATCTCATAACCGAGCGCCAAAATCTGCAGGTGATAAATGGTTTTATTTTTGGGGTCTTCCAGGACAAAGGCATACGGGATGGCCATGCCGTTTTCCTCCACGATGAGCGTTGCCAGCGAAACCTTCATGCCCGTGGAATCGATTTTGAACAATTCGTTAAAGAAGGCGCGACCCTTATCGCTGAGGTCAAACGCAAAAGCGTCCAGCCTGTTTTCTTCCGGCATTTTGAGACTGCCCATATTCTTTGGCTGGGCAGAAACGGGCGCCACGGAACCCAAATCGCCTAGGACAGTCTGCAGATGCATGTTGCCTTCCATGGCGCGGTCCAGCATGGTCTTGATTGACGGAATCTCTACGGCAGAAGTCCCGGCGGCCTCGGCCGGAACAACGCCGGCAACCCGCGCCGATGCGCTTGCCGGCGCTGGCACCGGCAAGGGGTGTATCTTCATGACAAATTCCACCTGCCCGGCAGGCAGCTTCCGGCTCTGCTCTATCTCAAGGCCGAGACGTCTCAACCGTTCCTGCTTTTCTCTGACTTTATCCCCAGCCTCTCCCTCCCTCGGCATGAACAGCCAATAACTTCCCTCTTCCGTCGTCGTGGACTGGAACAACACCTTGATGTCCTTGTGGTATCTTTCCCTGAACATCCGCGATACATCCTGCACGTCCTGCGCAAACAGCTTGGTCAGCAGTTTCGCGCCGACACCCTGATGCCGGGCCTCTTTCACAACCGCGATATCCGAAATATAGACAAGCTCCTCTTTCTTTTCCTTGTCCAACCCCACGTACGCAATCACGTACCCCAGCAGTTTTCCGTTTTCAAAATAACCCAGACTCAGATTTTTTCTCCGGTCCCCCCGCAAGGCCTCGTTGTATTGCGCGCCCATCAACTCCATCTCGACCCCTGCCAAATGCGACTTGTAGGGAGTTCCCCGGTAGGTCGCGTTCTCGATATAGGCGACCACCAACGTGTCCTCGTAACTCAGCGGCACCACCCCGTTCAACTCCACCGCTTCTTCGGCCCTCCCGGCGTTCAAGTCCAACACCTTCACGGTTTTGTCACGCTTGTCGCTATACCCCACGGGGGCCTGCATGACGTAATAGTTGGACTCCTCTTTTTCCAATGTCCTCAAGAAGTCCGAATAACTGGTCCCGATGACCACCTTGCCCCTTTCTATCCTTCTCCCGCGCCCGGTCCGGGGATGTTTCTTTAGATATCCCTCAAAATATTTTTTATAAGCAGCCTTCACCACGTTATCAAAATCCACCCCCTTCTCACCCCTGATGATCGCCTCGGCCGCTCCCTCCACGTTGTCGCAGGCAATGAAGGCGCCCTTCGACACGGTATCAAGGAAATCCTTCCCTAACACTTCGGACAAATCAAGGTCTTCTATCCGGCCGGCGTCCACGGCCTTTTTTACCGCCGCAACCACCTGGGGCACCAGCACAGGGATCCTTCGGTCCACGGTCACCACGCTCGTGGCCAGGATCCGGTCCCTTTCATTTCCCTTTTCATCCACGACTCTTTTCGACACATCCACAAACACCGTATTCAGGTTGAACATATAGATGTTGTTTTTTCCGCTCCCGAATTCCATGCAGGTCGGCGCCTCGTTCCCCGTCATGATCGATTGCGGCTCCGACTTGGGCAGCATCCGCACCTTGTAGCGCGGCAGGATAATCCCGTTGGCCGTGAGGTGGGACAGGTTCAGTTTTGTCTTGCCGGTCCGCATGATGATCCGGTGCAGATTTTCTCCGTGTTGAATTTCGTCAACAATAAGCTGCATCTGTTTTGCGTACCGGGCCCGCGCGGAATCCTGCCGGGACAAATTAAGTTCTTTTTCATAATGCGCCCGCACCGCCTGCTTCAACTCCTCTTGACTGGCATACCCGCTCTTCCACAGATATGCCAGCAGGGCGCCGCCGCTCAATTCTCTTAGATTCACGTCGATCTCCTCCATCCCGATTTCCACAGAAAACGGCTCCAGCGCCTGCAGGTGATCAAATTTTCCGAGGATCAGGCCGTCGATCAATTCTCGTGCGCCGATGTCGATGTAGGCCAATTCCAACAGCCGGCTGGGTTTCTTCGCGTCATGGATGATCTCCGGCGTGTTCTTGTCCTTCAGATCCAGAAACGCCTCGGGATCCGATATCATCTTTCGCAGCGCGTCGTAGTCCTGCATCGCGGTGTGCATGATCAGGAACTCATAATAATCGTAGAGCTTCTTACCGTCGTCGCTCCCGTCTTCCAGATATTTTTCAACCGCCCGGAGCATGTCCCCATGCAGGATCATGTTTGCGAGCCCGCGCAGGCGGCTAAACTGCTTCCAACTGTTCAGATATTTTCCTTCGACGAGGAGCTCTTTTCTCAATTGCACAAAAGCGGGATTGGCAATGTCCGAATTGAGAATCTTTTCGCGCCACGTAGTCCCCTCGCCTGAAAGACTGCCCAGCAGCTGGATGATCTCGCTGAATTGCTGGTGGCTCACCATCCCGTTGGAATCTACTCCCTTTGCCCGGGGGACCTGCAGGAAGACATTTTTGACAAAATCTTTTTGTTCACGCTGAGCCATCCCTTTCATGAAAGGCTCGATCCGATCAAAGACCGATGCATGGCCGCGGTCCAACAACATCACGTCCAACGGCCTTTTTTCATCGGCCGCGTCAATATACCGGAGAAGCTCTTTGTTGGAGAACACGCCCCGCTCGCGCGCCTCCCGAAACGCACGGACCGCCTTATCCAAGTTCTCGGCCCCTGCGGGCAGTCTTTCCATGATACCCGCCACGAAGGAATCTCGTTCGGATGGCCCCGTGAACGTACTCGATCCCACCAACTCCAATATTGCGCGCCCCACGAGTCCCGCATCACTTCCGTATTTTGGAATTTTCAACAGCATCAATTCCTGCGCGTTTACCTCAGAAAACCCCATTGCAGTCAACCGCGCCACATATCCCTCTGCCGCGATGACCCGCGCCGCCTTCGCCGTCTCGTTAATCTTATCGCCATATTCCTTGGGATGCTCCAACAGCAAAATCTCGCAGGCCCTTTTTCTGGGAACCCCCGCGGCAACCAACGCATCGACACAACCCTCCCTTGCGATCTCATCCACCTGTTCCATGATTCGTGCCGCGCCGCGGGGATACTTTTTCGGAATCGTCACCAAACAAAACTCCTCGACAACATTCAGCGGCAACCCGGCCTCGGACATCGCACACACCGCCTTTGCCGCATGTAAGGAATCGCCTCGCCAGCGGTATTGTTTCGGAATCGCGTCAAAAAACAGGCTTTCGATCTTGTCCAGCGGCACCCCCTTCATCATCAGCCCCTTCATTCCCTGCACGGTGACACAGGCCTCCCTGCCATAGATCAGCGGCAGTCGTTCAAAAAACAGTGCGGCGATTCTTTCCCTTTGCCCCGGCGGCTGGCCGGCCGTCAATCCACCCACCATTTCCGGCGCCGCGGTCTTGATCACCTCCTCTGCGACCTCGATGGCGTCGCGGTCGTAACTCTCGAACAAATCCCCATAGAGCATTTTCCTGGCCTTTGTTTCATCCATACCCGCTCTCACCAGACTGCCAACCATGTCTTCACGGACCATCCTGTGGACCTGCTCTACGACGAGTTTCACCTGATCCTCCACCTTGGTTCCGAACGTCGGCGCAAATGTCCCAACCAATATTTCCAACACCCTTTTTCTTGGAATCCCCGCATCGACAAACACCTGAATATCTTCTTCCGGCACCCTCTCCAGGCACAACGCGGTAATCGAGGCGTCACTACCCCGGAGTCGTAGGGGAAGTTCCTTCATCAGTAATTCCCTTGCCCTTGGGGCATCCATTCCTCGCTTGATCAATCGATTCACATGACCATACTCCGCCATCCCTCCCGACGTGCGGATTTCCTCCGCCGAGGCCGCCCCGTCTTTCTCAAAACGGCCGTCGATCCATCCTTCCGCCTCATCGACCGGCATCCCCACATCCACCATATTCGCCAGCGCCCGAATGGGGACATCCGCACTGTTGCCAAACATATGACGGTATTTGTTCAATTTGCTTATGATCTCATCGACACTCAGACCTGCTTTTGTCAGCTGTCCCGCAGACTTATACGTGCTGCTTTCCCTATAACCCGCTGCAGGAATTGTGACAAGCACCAGCTCTTTCATCCAGTCCCACGGCATGCCATTCTCAATCATTTCGACCACGGACTCCGCAATAATCCACGGAACCTGTGAGTTGTTTCCGAGCAGTTCTTTAAACAAAAATGTCTCGACTGTTTGGGTAGCGATGCCGGCCTTCAGCAGACGATTCCGGCACCCGCTCTCTGCGATTCTTTCAATTTCCCTGCTATGTTGCTCATGGTCCTCATCCAAAATGGTCCGGGCCTTTTCGATGGTCATCCCCGCCGCAGCCATCTCAGCCGCCGCAAGAACCTCAAGAGAAAATTCCCGCAACACATCATCATTCCGGGTGACATGGTCCACCAACTGCAGGGCCTTCACCAAATCAATGGGGTCACGGAAGTACTCCGGCAGTAATTGCGAAAGCTTTTTGTACGTTTCATCTCTGTTTGTGTGCCGGCCCAGATAATAGGCATCGTGTATCGTTTGCCCTGATTCAAACCCATCTCCGGGGTGGCCGGACGCCTCACGGCACAGTCCGTGATACAGACCGGCCGTCATCACAACATCCGCCAACACCTTGTCCTTTTTCTCCATCTCTATCATCGCCCGGTTGATGCCGATCAGGCCGTTTGCGATTTGGCCTTCAAACATCTGGGGAGATTTGTCCAAGAGGACAATCCCAAGGAAACGCCTGGAATCATCTAATGGATGGACGGGCAAATTGATTTGAAACTCATTTCCTGTCTTGCGAAACACATCAATCAATATTTTATTCAAGCGGTCATGATCAAGAAGCCGGCCATTAATAATCTTGTTATCGACAAACACTTCCACGGGGGGATAGTTCCCATAATAGACTGTGAACACCGTGTGCGGCAGCCCCCGGACATAATCGAAGACATCCTTTTCTTTTACGAAGTTGAGCTCTTTTTTTTTTTTTTTTTTCGTTTTGGCGAATCTTGCTGATCCCTCTTTGTGAAGCGACCAATTGGGTTTGGTGGGCTTGATCAGCTTTGCCAATCGCGTCAAATAAGACCGATCCGCCTCCTGCCTGACAAGGGCGTCATAGACGGCCCATTGGCGCTCCGCGTCGAGCGCGGCAAATATTTCCGGGTCTATCTCTCCGGCAAGACCTTCCAGCTCGGAGAGGAAATGACCCTTCTCTCCCCGCACTCCGCCCGTCTTGGAACCACTCTTGTCGAATATGCTTTTTGGCGCCAGGGCGCTGTCCGCCGCGAGCCCGCTCTCCCTCACGCCGGAGCAGGAAGAAGAAAATGCCGCCGCATAGAGATTGGCCGGGGCCATAGTCATGACCATAGCCATAGCCACAACCAAAGAAACCAATCGTGTCGCCATGAATCGCCTTCTGCCGCACGTCGTTTTTTGTAGTAGTAGATTTTTATGCAACAAACTCGTCGCCTCCTCTTTTACAAAACAAAATTCAACACTCCCACTGCTTTATGCCGCACTATCCATGACCTCTCGGCTTCCCAATTTATCCCGCATCTTTCCGTCCAAATCGGTGGCTGTCCCCAATTTTCCCGGAATCCTCTGTGCCATTCCGCTGGGTTCCAGGGGAATCGATACCAGTCCGTCTGCGCCGGCAACGGCTGGAATGCCGGCCTTGCACAGAATCTCAACAAGGGTCTTGGCATCATCCACATCTGACTCCAAGGACGCAGACGATTTCTGGCGAATGTGTTTATTGAATGTGCGGATGAGGGTGTTAAGACCTTGATCCAAACCGGCGGGATATGCCCGCGGATGGATGACCATCTCTTTGGCTACCGGCATCCCCTTTTCCTTGCGATACACAAAATATTGGAGCACCCGATGGGCGGTGTCTTCTCCGCCCCGCCCGATCATGACGATGCCGTTTTCCCTCACGCAGTCATTGAATTCCAATAGCATGCGCTGATTTTGCTGGGGACTATAATACTGATAGACGTTGAAACAACGGATCATGTCCAGACTGCCGGACGGCACGCCCAGATTCATGGCGTCGCCCTCGCGGATTTCCATGGCCGGGTGGCCGTACTTTTCCCGGGGCGTGGTGTATTTCTCCGAGGGATGGAGCGGCTGGCCGTTCTGGGCAAAAATCCGGGCACGGGACATCTCCATGAGATCATCGGGTGAAAATTGTTTCCTCGCGTTTTCCATCAGGATTCTGCCCGCCAAGACGCCGAGGACCCTGCCCATGGAATCAAACACGATCTCCAGCGAGCTGGTTTTTTTGCCGGCCTTTTTCAGCCAGCCCGGCCTCTGGGATTCCAGGATGGCCGTGGGATAATTGCGGTCAATCGCCAGCACCGTGTTGGGGGGACGGCCCGCAGGCACATCTGCGTTGACACGCGCGGCCAATTCGGCGGGCGTCTGGGGCGGATAGCCGATCCCGACCTCCGCGATTCGGTGTCCCCCCTTGGAAAAATCAAATCCGTATTTTTCCTGAAAGTCTTGTCCCAGCAGGCGGCGGTCAAAGAGGGCCAGCCTGTCCGCGTACGTCGTCAATTTGACATCGATGGAATCGGGCTGGGTCATCATCGCATCGACCGGGGCACCCTCTCTCGTTGACACCCAAAATCCCAGCCGCTTTATGGCGCCATCCGCGGAATCTGCGGGTGAGAATCCCAATTTTTCCAGATCTCCGGGGATGCACTTGTCTGAATCGATAAAAACCCCCATCGTGGAACGGCCCAGGATATCCATCCGGACCAAAAGGATCCCCGGCCATTCCTCATCGTAATGATAAAAAATGTGCGGCATCTGAGGATCCCGGACACCAGCCATCAGTTCTTCATCTTTCTCCGCCATGGCGTACATCGTCTCCGTACTCCACTCTTTTTTTCTCACGAGGGCGGAAAGTCCGGCAAGCCGCAGGACAAGCCGATAAGCCTGTTCCTCGTTCAGCCCCAGTGTGGTCAATCCCATGGCAGCGGTGTTTGCGGCGATGAGGTCCCCTACATTCGCATCTTCATATTGCCGGCAAAGCCTTGCCAGCTCTTTCACGTCGTCCACGAAGGCGCGGATGCGCCGGTAATCTTCGGGCCGTTCCTTTTCCATGTTCCGGAGAAACACGCGCACCCGGTCGGTATCAAATTCTTCTTTCACCTGCTTTCCTTTGTTGGAGACCAGCCCCATCGGAATTCGCGAGCCTTTTGCCCTGTATTCGCCGATCCCCTCGGACACCTCGTATTGCGCCGCCAGGACATACACCTCGCCAGCCGCGGCACTCACTCTTGAGGCCAGCGCACGCACGGCCGGCGGCATGGCATGGAGCCGCTCCAGGGGCTTGAGCGGCTTCTGAATATCGCCCGTGACTAAATCTGCCAGAAGCATGATCCCGCTTGTTGTCTCCCACGCCGGACTGATTGCCACACTCATCCTGATATCTTGTTCCAAACAATCCGCCATTTTGGAAAAGCAATCCCGGGGCCGGAGCCAGTCAAACACTCTGCCCACATAATGCAGTGCATGGCCCAGAAATTCTCGATCTTGGACAGATTGTGTCAGCGATGCCGTATCCTCATAATCGAGCTGGCCGCTCTCAATCCACTCTTTGAGCTGATCGTGGAGCGGCAGGCGCACGGCATGGAATTTCTTCCATACCGGACTCAACCTGTCGTAAATGGCCAATTCCACTTGTGCCATCACAGCCCGTGCGGTTTCTGCCATCTTTTTTCGCAGGCGCTGTGCCTCCACATCCGGCCTGGAGGGATCCTCCAAGATATCCTCCCCTGCCGCCGCGCGCGCATGCAGCCGCAGCGCTTCCAAAACACGCTCGTCTAGATTTGCTTTTTTCCGAGCCCGCTTTTTGGCAGAGGAACCTCTTCGCGGCTCCGGAACGATATTGCCGTTGAGGATCGTCAGCACCGCCGGCTCCACCAAATCTCTTCTTTGCCGCACCAACAATCTGGCCAGCGCCATGTCTATCAGGGACGCCGCCTGCGCGCCGGGATGGACCCTCAGCAGAGCAGTCAACTGCTCGGGCGTATAGAACTGGATCGCCCACGCAGACAAATCACACGGCGCGTTCGTTGGCACATGCAGCGCCCGCGCGCTTCCCGCTTTTGGAGGGGCAAGGGCTGGCGTCATCATGCAGGCAAAGGCGTGCCTTTTTTCGTCGGCAACTCTGAAACGACCGGCAATGCGTTCATCCTCTAGCAAATCGTGGAGGAGGGCTTCCCAAAAGATGCTGGTTTCGGACGGGTCCAGACCGCTGTAGGCGTTAAAAAAGTCCTCTGTCATGTAGAGTTTGTTGCCGATGCGGCGCACGGGAAACGGCAGATTGGAGGCGTCTTCACCCGTGTCGTTGCATACCTCATTGGGCCGGGGATAAAAACCCATGACGGGTTTCTCCGGCACATGGGGTTTTCCCTTTACGACACATAAAACGAGATCGCCTTTTTCCAGCAAACCCACCGCATCGCGAAATGCGGTTCTCAAATCCTTCACGACCCCCTCGTCTTTTCTGCCGCTGGGGAACAATCGCACATAGTCCCTGGCCAAACGCAGACTGTGCTCACCAAAATATTCCGACCGCAGCACTTTTTCCTTAAACAAACGTGCAAGGCTCCTTGCTTCCCGCACTCCCACTCTGCGCACGCGGCCCTCGATCTGTGCAGTTTGAATCTCCGTGTCGATCGACAGCCATTTTCCCTGGACGTCCTCCCGCTTCACCGTGGGCAGGCGAAGGCTGGCGGTGCCGCCGCCGGGTTCGCGCGGGCCGCCGGACTGCTCCGTCGTCCGCCACTGAAGCGCCGGCGGACTCTTCGCAATGACGGAGGGGACTCCACTCTCTGCCATGACATCGGCCAACATGGCGCGCACATCGGGTTTTACTTCGGAGTGGACAACCAGTTCTTTCAAAATGGCCTCGGCCCAGGGAGCCCCTCTCTGCGCCTGCCGGGCGAGAAACTGCGCATACGGTTTGTACGCACTGATGGCCGCCTCTCCAGAATACATCAATGCATAGATCGCCTGATTATATGTGAATGAAAAAAGCTGGAGATTCCGTGTCTTTTGTAACTCGGACAGAACAGTCCCAGGAGCCGGAAGTGGCCTGCCGTTGACTTCCCGAATCATTTCCCATTCGGTTTCGGCCGCATTCAGCATCCAATAGTAGTATGCATTTTGAATCGGGCCTTGCGCGTCTCTTCTGATTTGTTGTATCAGTGGAAGAGCCTTGTCCGTCTTTTCATCCTCCAAGGGATGCAAGATCATATTTGCATTGAACAAAACACCGGCAAAAACAGAAGAAGGGGTCTTCATCAAAGTGAGCAACGTGACACTGATCATCCCGGCATGCGGTTTCACAAAAAAATACGCAAGAACTCCAAAAACCACGCCGGCCGAAACGGCCGGCCAAACGGCGGCAGAAATCAGAATCGCTGCGGCAATGGCTGCGCATCCTCCTGCCAGCGCGCCGGCGATCCATTCCGGATAGAATATCCAGTTTCCGAACGGCATGTCTTCGACCTCGCCGGTGCGGACAAATTCACTCAAGGTTGTCCGCATGTCGTGATAAGCGATTTGTCCTTCGTCGTCCAAGATACCCGCGTCCGCAATGGGGGTTTCCTGAATCACCTTGCCCGCAGACGCCGTCTTGATGAGATTTTGGTTCAACGCGGTAAATATTTTCTCGAGGATCTGCCGGCCATCCCCAACGGCCGCAGGCGATGGACTGGATTCTGGCTGTCCCCACGGAGGTTTGGGCCTGAACTCAGCGAGCTTGAGAGAAAGCACGTCGCCATTCAACAAAGGCAACACTTCCCGCACCAATTGTTGATACGCCTCAAGGTCCTGATGTTCCAAATCCGCAAGACGAACGTCGAGAGGGGATTTTTTCCCTGCCCCTTCTGCGGGCCGAGGGACCTGATCATCCTGGGTAACGATCGGGACGCGATTGGCGGCGCACCAATGCCGCATTTTTTTCCTGTCACCGGCATCATCGAGGCAATCTTTCAGGAGAGGAAACAACCGATCTCTGCCGACAACTCGCGCAATGGCCGTTACATCTTCCAACACATTCTCATCCAGAACCAGAAAACGGCCAAAATTTCTCAGCAAGGGTGGATTTTCGCCGGTGACTGCTATCACGCCGGCCAGATTAGAAAGATACTCTTTGATTTTCTGCAATAAAAACGCCGTATCGCGAATGTAAGGATCTTGGCTGGCCGCAAATTTGGCGAGCAGGTTTTCGTCCTTTACGAGTTCTGAAATAAGCCATCTTCTGCCCAATGGAAATGTCGCGCAGGCGATGAATGACCGTTCCGCGGCAGCAATGTCGTCGCCTCTAAGCCATTTTCTTTGTTCTTTGATGCCAGCCATTATGATCCCATCCGATATTTGGGGATAATGACCTGTTTTTTGTTCTTCTCGAATACCCGGTTTGGCAGCACCCCCCTCGCTCTTGCTTTCTCCTCGCCCCTTCTTAAAAACACTTTGAGGTGCAAGGGCAGAATCTTGGGCAAGATCGCCCGAACGAGCGCTCGACCGGGGCAAAGCATAGAGATTGGCCGGCATTGTGGTCATGACCATAGACATGGCCACAATGATGGAAACCAAGCGCATAAAATTTGACAGCTTCTTTGTCATACGCAACTCACGATTTCATGTGCCGCACAATTTAGTGTGGTGTCCCCGAAATTCGTCATAGAGCACACTCCACAGGCGATTGCGCGGGCGATGGCGGCTGCCTTAACACAAACACCGCTGTATTGAGGTTGTTGTAGTGATAGAACGTCTCTTCATCCCAGCCGGCATTCATGACAATACTTTCCACGGCATACAATGGTTCTCCATTGGGCTTATGCCCCACCAGTTCTCCCCGCAGATTCCAGAGCACGGCATCGCCGTCGCGCCACAGAACATGCGGCAACTCCGCAAGAAATTCTTTTAATGTTTTTCCATTCGGGTCGCCGTCCCACTGGCGCCGGTATGTCTCCCGTTCATACTGCAGCCGGTTAGTCCAGCCATGTTTCAGTTCCGGGGGAATTTCCCTGTTCGGCGCAGGACCATAAAAGGGCATGTTCCACCGAACTTTATTAAATGTCTTTCCTCCAAACACATTGTCTTTCCTGTAATCTTTCAAGTGATCGCGAATTTCCGCCTGTAGGGGCATGCCGGCGATGCGGGCCAGCATTTTTGTGTTGGCGACTTCCAGCGGATTGAGACCAAGGACATGCATGGTCGTCTGCGCCTTCAACCACAGCATCCACGTGTCCAGCCCCGCCCCCGGGCCGATGACCAGAACTTCATCTCCCGGATGGACGTCCGTCAATTTCCAGCCGGGATAGATCGCGGAATAGTAGGTCGAATCCCCTCCCGTCAAATGCCATCCGGCGGGATAGACGGTGGGATAATTGGGGATGATGATCTGGTGCTTATTGTGATCCGGCGCAAATTGGAGCGTCCCAAATTCGTCCGGATTGAATATTTTTGCGGATTTACTCGACATATATCCGTCCGTTGTGGCTTCTTCCTTGTTGAATTCAATCAAGGTAAATGGCCTGAATTCCTTGGAGACAGACTCGATTGTGCCCAGAGGGGTGCTGTATTCGGGATATGCGCCCTTTCTTTGGACGGGGATCAAACCGAATTCCTCAAAAACCAGCGGGAGGGCCTCCTCGATTCTGCGCTGACTCTCGCGCCACTGTTCGCCGAATGCGGCCCACTTGTTTGCGATATCCGGATCCGTCAGCGCCGGCATGCGAAAATAGTACGGACTCAGGTCGAAGAAACGGGCGCAGTAGCGATACTGCCCGTCTCCTTCCGGCTTGGAAACAACCGGTAAGACAGCGATCAACTGTACCTGAGGATCAATCACCAAATAAAATGTCCTGGTCTGGACCTGCTCTTCCGTTCGAAAAAGAAGACCGAATCCCCCTTTGAGATCCAACTCGTGGTATAGAATGTCCAACCCGTGGGGATGCTTGGCTGTTGCATCAATGGGAGGGATTTGAATCTTTACACAGCGGGTTCCGTCTCCGCGTTTTTTTTCATCGAGGACGGCGTATTTGGAATGTTCGGCATCACCCTGCAGGTCCAGCGCCTCCAGTAATTCCCAGGCCATTGTGCTGCGACGAACATCTCCGCCCTGAAATGCCGATTTCGGCGCCAGGGCGCTGTCCGCCGCGAGCCCGCCCGCCTCCACGCCGGAAGAAGAAAATGCCACAGCATAGAGATTGGCCGGCATTGTGGTCATGACCATAGACATAGCCACAACCAAAGAAATCAATCGCCACCAGGCAGACCGCTTCCCTGTCATATGCAACTCCCGTTTCCTGGCTAAATTATATAGGATTTTTACTGATTTGTCAAGGGGTGCAAGCAAATTGAAGGGAATCCATCTTCTCGACTCGGTCCGAAAACTTTCGGACCTCGCTCGAAGAGTATTGCAGTCCAATCTATTATGTTTATTTTGAGCTTTGAATATTGCCCTTTGTCATCTTACCTGCGAGGGTGTCTATTTGGGCTTGAAACTTGGGATCGCCGCCGCCCGCCGCGCTTTTCGTGTCCTTCACGTAATCTTGCACGGCACTCTTGACCTCAGGGGAATCGGGCGGAACGGAGCCATCCAATAGCCTGTCCGCCAGACCGTCTTCAGCGAATCCGCTTGCCGTTGGCGCGGCGTATTCCGGGGGGGCAACGTTTGTCCCCGGAGCCGCATATTCCCGGTTGGCGCCAGCCTTCGGAGACGCTCCTTCCGGAGTACCCCCAGCCCGGGGAAATCTCTTGGCCAGTTCTAATCTGTGGCCATACCTGAGTTCGTTCGGGTTTTTTACCGCGGTATCAAACAACTTAAAATCTCTGAACGAATTGGGGTTTTTATTGGAGGCTTTGCAGTCGTTGAGTATCTTCTGATACTCTTTCATGATTGCCGCGAAGTTGATGGTGTCCAGCGGACCGTATTTTGAGGAAAGCGACGGGCCGGAAGGCAGATTGGCCGCAGGAGGCTGAGGGGACGGCGTTTGCGCGGGGGCATTCTCCTCGCCTGAAACCTCCTTGATCAACAGGACGTAATACATCAGGTCCTTAATTTTCTTTGGATTTTTTTCCTGGAGCTCGGCTATTTTATTGGCCAATTTTTCGGCGTCTCTTTCCAGCATTTGCTCGTAGTCATATATCCATTTGGCGTCATCCGCCCTGTCCTCTGGATTGGACGAGGTGGACCACGCCTTGTGTTTAGGGCTGTCCAGATACGCCTGATATTTCTTGTAGGCCGGCGTCTGCGCCAGCAGGAATTTAAAAAAGAACTCCATGTTCTCCGGCGCTTCGGCCTTTGCCGTTTGGATACAGGGCGAGGGAGCGAAAAGAAGCAGAAGACAACCAAGCAACATTGCCCTTTTAAGGATTTTGACTGCGTTCATGGCGCCTCCTCACTTAATAGAATTTATTTTGTTGTTTTATTCTCACCGGATGCCGCTGATCTTGACCATCACCCGTAAAACCACTTCTCCTGCTCCTTTTTGATTCACGACAATGTTCACGGGCATGACCTTTGGCCTTGCCGTGTCCCGCGCCGAAAAGAGTATCGTCACCACGTACTCGCCGGTATTCGGATCCACGGACATGGCGGCCGGTTCCAGCGATACCCTGCCGGGTTGGGCAGAAAATCCCCAGGGAAATACGCCCGCGCTATCGCACTGAGGCATAATCACCTCCACCGGATCCGCCGTGTTGACGCGAAATCCCTTGATAAAAATGCGCAGCGACTCGCCGGCGCGCCCCGGTATCAGGGTAACGGAGCCTTTTTCCAGTCGCGCCTCCAGCCCCTGCGGCAAACTGCCACTGGGGACGGTCGTACTCCCAACCGCCGGCGCGGGAGGGACAACCAGTGCGCCGGGACGCGGCATGACCCTGATATTCTGCAAAAGGCGGACGGACCCCACTCCTTCCTGACTCACGATGATGGGGACTTGCCACGTACCAGGTTCGGCCACCGATGCCGCAGACCACAGAATCGTATAGGGATAAAAACCCTGCGAACCTCTCTGAAAATTAGGCGTTCCGCCCACGGATCCCGGAGACAGACCCTTGAGATCAGGGTTGACCGCCAGCGTTCCCCAGTTGTCCGTCACGTCAAACTTTACTTCCACCGGTTTCCAATTTTCCTTCCATTCATGGATGCGCACATGATAGGCCTTGCTTGTTTCTCCGGGAACAAGCCCTATGGTGCCGCTTTCCAGCGCCGCCCGCAGCGCCACCCCTATTTCCGCCGGCGGCCGCCGAAGTCCACGGGCCGCGAGACCTTCGGGTGGGAGTTCGTGGGGGCGCGCCCGTCGCGCGATGTCGTCGCAACGCTCACGCTCCTTACGGCGCGAACGATTGCCGGCGCGATCCTCCCGC
>CAZGMX010000033.1:0-8196 GCA_964526865.1 uncultured Actinomycetota bacterium
GAGTATCTGCGTGCAATGAAAGAAGTCAGGGGCAAAAAATGAGAAGGGCGTTTGTCAAGACTCTTGTGGATTTGGCGAAAAAGTACAAACGTATTTTGCTGTTGACCGCAGACCTTGGCTACACGGTGTTGGAACCTTTCAAGGATGCGTTTCCGGACCGTTTTTTTAATGTGGGCGTGGCAGAACAGAATATGGTTGGGGTTGCGACGGGACTCGCGGAAGCGGGGTTTATTCCGTTTGCCTATTCCATCGCAAGCTTTGCCGCACTGCGTCCCTATGAGTTTATTCGCAATGGTCCTATTCAGCACAGACTTCCGGTTCGTATCGTGGGCACGGGAGAGGGATACGACTACGGATGCGAAGGTCTCACGCATTATTCGCTGGAAGACGTGGGCGTTATGCGCCTGCAGCCCGGCATCACGGTCATCGTTCCCGCCGATTGCAGCCAAGCCCAGAGCGCACTATCGGCAAGCTGGAATCTTCCGGGACCTGTTTATTATCGATTGGGGAAAAGCGAAAAGAAGATAATTCCCGCATTGGATGGACAATTTGCTCTCGGTCGCGCAGAATCGATTCGGAATGGAAAGGATTGCGTGTTTGTCGCGATGGGAGGCATCGCCCACGGCGCGGTCGGAGCCGCCGAACTCCTTAGCACGCATGGGATCGAGTGCGCGGTGGTGGTGGTGGCGAGTTTCAATCCATCTCCGGTCAAAGACATGGCGAAAATACTGGCCCGCTACCCGTTGGCGGTTACGGTGGAAGCCCATTATACCGTCGGAGGGCTCGGGTCGTTTGTGTCGGAGGTCATTGCGGAAAGACGGATTCCCTGTCGGCTCTTGCGCTGTGGTGTTCAACGCATGCCCACGGGGGTGATCGGAACGGATGAATACCTTCAACGTGCTCAAGGGATATCCCACGAGCGGCTCGTAAAAACAGTCCTGCAGGCGTTACGAGGAAACGGGTGAAATGATGAACACGATTTCCAGCGGTTCTGCCGATCCGAGGCAGCGAAAGAGATTGAGTGCTATTATTGCGTGTTACCGGGATGCCCAATCCATTCCCCTCATGTACGAGCGTCTGACGGCGGTTTTTCAAAAGATCAAGTTGGATTACTACGAGATACTATTTGTCAACGATTGCAGTCCAGACAATTCAGCACAAGTGTTGAAAGAATTGGCGGCAATAGACAGACGGGTCATTGTCATCACACACACACGAAACTTTGGTTCCCAAAATGCCTTCACGAGCGGGATGAAAGTTGCCACGGGAGACGCGGTCGTCCTGTTGGACGGAGATCTTCAAGATCCGCCGGAATTGATTGAGCAGTTTTATGCCAAGTGGCAGGAAGGTTACGATATCGTCTATGGGGAACGCATCAAGCGTGAAGCGTCTTTTTTTATGAACCTTGCCTACAAGGGGTTTTACCGCCTCTTCCGTGCAATGTCGTATGTCTCGATTCCTTTGGATGCGGGAGATTTTTCTCTCATCGACCGGCGTGTCGTGGATGTGTTGAATAGACTCCCGGAAACGAACCGGTTTCTGCGGGGATTGCGCGCATGGGTGGGGTTCAAGCAGGTCGGCGTTCCTTATTTGCGTCCCGAACGGCCGTTTGGTCACACCACAAACTCTTTGCTGAAAAACTTGCGATGGGCACAAAAAGCAATTTTTTCTTTTTCGTATGCGCCGCTCGATTTTATAGGGGGCTTGGCGCTATTCATTGTCTTCGTGGCAATCATCGGCATCATCGCGCAGATTGTCAGCCGCCTTTTTTTTCCATGGATTGTCCCCAGCGGCTTCACGACATTGATTGTTCTCATCCTGTTCATGGGCGGGATCCAACTCTTTTGTTTGAGCATTATTGGGTCCTACTTGGGCCATATTTATGATGAGGTCAAGAGACGGCCCGCGTACGTGGTGGACAGCATTCTCAATGCACCCTCCCGGCAACAGGATATCCATCCACCCGCCGGGGATAACCTCCTTACGTGAGGGGGTATTCGCGATGCAAAGGGGAATGAAAGATGACCCTGCCATGACAACGACACGGCCTTGTCCTCTGTGCGGCAGTGACACCCCTGCAAGAATTTTCTCCGAATCAAACATCGACAAAAAAAAGATCGTCGCCAATCAGTTCAGTTATGCCTCCCGCAAATTTCCGGACCGAATGCATCACCGGCTCGTGATTTGTTCCGCATGTCATCTGTTGTATGCCGACTCCGCGTTTTCTCTGGATGGATTGACGCAGGCCTATGGTGAAGCCGCATTTGACAGCCAGGAAGAGGCACGGTGTGCAAGCAGGACGTACGGCGGCTTTCTGCCCTCGATCATGCGTCGACTGCCGGATTTAGACGGCGCATTGGATATCGGCACGGGGGACGGATCGTTCCTGGAAGAACTGCTTGCCCGTGGATTCTCCACCGTGGCGGGAGTAGAACCCTCCCGTGCTCCGATCGCGGCGGCCAAAGATACGATTCGTCCGTTGATTAGAAATAACGTATTCCGGGCGGAAGATTTTCATGAACGGAGTCTTAGTCTTGTCACGTGCTTTCAAGTGTTGGAACACGTTTGTGATCCACTGGAATTGTTTCGGAGTATCCACACCCTGTTGAAACCCGGTGGAGCTGTATTCTCTATTTGCCATGATCGCAACGCACTTTCCGCAAAAATTCTGGGAATGAAATCTCCCATCTATGACATCGAGCACCTGCAGCTATTCGACAAAAAATGCGCGGAACTGCTTTTGCGCAAGAGCGGTTTTTTCGACACAAAAGTCTGGCCCATTTTTAACCGTTACCCTTTGCACTACTGGATAAAGCTATTTCCGCTTCCGATAAAAATCAAACACCCGCTCGTATCCATGTTAAAGAAAGGCGGGATTGGCGCGATCCCCATAGCATGCCCTGCGGGTAATCTCGCTTTGATTGGTTATAAGAGGGAGCGGCTATGAAACGCGTCCTCATCACTGGATCGACAGGATTTGTTGGAGCCAATCTTGCCCGGAGATTACTAAGCGAAGGTCACGAATTGCATCTCTTGGTGCGGCCGGCTCACAAACCATGGCGGATCGAATCAATACGAAAGGACGTGCATTTGCACCAAGTGGAATTGACCGATGCGGACGCACTCGCCGGCATGGTCGGAGAAATCCGGCCGGAATGGATATTCCATCTGGCAGCCTATGGCGCATATTCTTCGCAGGGGGATGTACATCAAATGGTGCAAACAAACATCGCGGGTACGATCAACCTCTTGGAGGCGTGTTTGAAGACTGGATTTGAGTCGTTCATCAACACGGGTTCCTCCTCAGAATATGGCATCAAAGATCATGCTCCTTCGGAGACGGAGATCGTGGAACCAAACAGCAATTATGCCGTGACCAAAGTATCTGCCACGCTTTTTTGCCGTTACAAAGCTCAATGTCACAAGATGCCTGTTTCGACGCTGCGCCTTTATTCGGTCTTTGGTCCTTATGAGGACCCGGCCCGCCTGGTTCCCACGCTTATTCGCCGGGGTCTACGTGGGGAACTTCCGCCCCTTGTTGATCCGGATGGCGCGCATGACTTCGTTTTTATCGACGATGTTCTTGACGCCTATCTGCTGGCAGCAACCGTTGCAAATCAAGAGTTTGGGGCGGTGTACAATATTGGGACAGGAGTGCAAACCACGATGCGCGACGTGGTGGATATCGCGCGGAGAGTATTAACAATTTCCGCAAAGCCCAAATGGGGTTCAATGCCTAATCGCGTCTGGGATGCAACGGTCTGGGTCGCGGACAACAGAAAGGCCCGGACCGAATTGCATTGGCAGCCGCGTTACTCCTTTGAGGACGGTTTTCGCCGCACGGTGGATTTTTTTTCGGCATCGTGACGTCTTAAATGAATGAGTCGTTGCGAGTCCCGCCGCCCATCTGTCCCGCTGCTTTGTGGCGGGATGGCGGGACGAAGCAATCCCGATGGGCATTGCAGCACCATCAACGAGATTGCCCGCCACTGAAGCGTCGGCGGACTTGCAGCTTCGTCGCTTCGCTGCTATGACTTTGACGGAACCCTGATCCAAGGCGCATCCAAGGCGCGTTTGTTTGACTTTGGCTGGCAACCATTAGAATACCATCCTTTGCCTCATCGGTGTGGCAAAGGAAGAAACGAAGGGGGGGCACGTTGCAAAGCCGGTATCAGGCGATCCGAGGGACCTACGACATCCTTCCGGGTGAAACGGAACTCTGGCAGAAGATGGAGCAGACCGCACGGGAAGTCTTCCGCCATTATTGCTTTCGGGAGATCCGGACCCCTGTGTTTGAATCGACCGAGCTTTTTACCCGGAGCATCGGACAGGGGACCGACATCGTCAGCAAGGAGATGTACACATTTCTGGACAAGAAGGGGAGGTCGTGTACGCTCCGGCCGGAGGCGACGGCCTGCGTGATCCGCGCGCTGGTGGAGCACTCGGAACTGCTTCTGCAGGCCCTGCCGCAAAAACTTTATTATATCGGCCCGATGTTCCGGTATGAAAAACCTCAGAGCGGGAGGAACCGCCAGTTCCATCAGATCGGGGTGGAGGCCATTGGGAGCTATCAGCCGGGGATGGAT
This sequence comes from uncultured Actinomycetota bacterium, assembly GCA_964526865.1. Lineage (GTDB taxonomy): Bacteria > Auribacterota > Ancaeobacteria > Ancaeobacterales > CAZGMX01 > CAZGMX01. Next base: position 4,587 of record CAZGMX010000033.1, read on the forward strand.
GCGGAGGCGATCGCCCTGGTGGTTGCGCTGATGGCGGCCTTCGGATTGAACGATGTTCGCACGGAGGTCAATTCCGTAGGATGTGCGGCGTGCCGGCCGGAATACACACAGCGTCTCGAAGGTTATTTGGAGGAGCGTCGCGGAGATTTTTGTGAAGATTGTCGCGACAGGACCGATAAAAACCCCCTGCGGGTATTCGACTGTAAAATCGAGTCCTGCAAGACCCACTTGAAGCAGGCGCCGCTCCTGATGACATCACTCTGCGCGACCTGCAAAACGCATTTTGAACAAGTGCGCGGTTTTTTGAGTGCGATGAAGGTTCCTTACAAGGTCAACGAGCGCCTGGTACGGGGAATCGATTATTACACGCGCACCACGTTTGAATTGAGGCACCATGCCCTGGGGGCGCAAGATGCCATCGCGGCGGGTGGACGCTACGATACCCTGGTCGAAGAGCTGGGAGGACCGCCCACGGGGGCTGTGGGATTTGCGCTGGGAATGGAACGCGTGGCGATGGCATTAAAAAATGCCCAGAATGTCCCTGCGCGAGCGACCGTGAATGCCTTTCTGGTGTCGCTGGGGGCCCAGGCCTATGAGGCAAATCTGCGCCTGTGCGGGATTCTGCGCGCCAAAGGGCTGGTGGCAGAACTGGACCATGAGGGGCGAAGCCTCAAGGCCCAAATGCGCCATGCCGACAGGCTGGGCAGCGAGTTTGTCCTCATCCGCGGCGACAATGAATTAAAAAACGGTTTGGTACAGATGAAGGATATGAAAACGGGGGCCGGGCAGGTGGTAAAGGAAGCGGACGTTGTGGATCGAATTATCAATGAGTCCAATCATGGGTGAACCAATGACAAACAGGGCATACCGGACACACACGTGCGGCCAGCTGGGAGCGGCCGAAGTCGGCAAAGAAGTGATTTTATCGGGCTGGGTGGATACCCGCAGGGATCATGGCGGGTTGATTTTTATCGACTTGAGAGACCGGGAGGGCGTGACGCAAATCGTCTTGAATCCCAAGGAGAATCCTCAGGCACACAAAATTGGCGAGGGGCTGAGAAGCGAATATGTCGTCTGTATTCAGGGCGCGGTCCAGCGCCGTCCTGCCGGCAGTGAAAACGCCAAACTGGCGACGGGGCAGATCGAGGTACACGTGAAGGAATTGGAAATCCTCAACACCTGCAAGCCCCTTCCCTTTGAAATCGGCGACACCAACACGGCGGAGGATCTGCGCCTGACCTACCGCTTTTTGGATTTGCGAAGACCTCAGATGTTTAGAAATCTGGCCACGCGTTACCGGGTGACGAAGATCGTCCGCGACTACATGGACCGGAACAAATTCGTGGAGGTGGAGACCCCCTTTCTGACCAAGAGCACGCCGGAGGGGGCTCGGGACTATTTGGTCCCCAGCCGGGTTCACGCAGGAAAATTCTACGCCCTGCCGCAGTCGCCGCAATTATTCAAGCAGATATTGATGGTGTCGGGCATGGAGCGATATTACCAGCTGGTCCGATGCTTTCGCGATGAAGACCTGCGCGCGGACCGTCAGCCCGAGCACACCCAAATCGATATTGAGATGTCCTATATCCGCAGGGAGGATATCTTCGCGCTCATCGAAGGGATGCTGGTCGAAATCTTCAAGGGGATTCTGGGGATCGAATTGAAAACACCCCTGCGGCGTCTCTCCTATAAACAGGCGATGGAAGGGTACGGAAGCGATAAGCCGGATCTGCGCTTTGGCATGAAAATCGTTTCACTTTCGGACATGGCCGCAGGATGCGGATTCAAGGTCTTTTCCGAGACGGTTGCGGGCGGCGGCGTGGTGGCCGGCATCAACGCCAGTTCGTGCGGCAGTTTCGCCCACGCCCACGTCGAAGGGCTGGTGGAATGGGCCAAGACGGCGGGGGCGAAGGGGCTGGCGTGGATGCGGGTGGACGAGTCGGGAAAACTCTCCAGCAGTATCGTGAAATTTTTTACCCCGGAGGCGCAGGCGAAAATCATCGAAAGGATGGGGGCCCGGCCCGGAGATCTTCTGCTTTTTGTGGCGGACAAGGAGACGGTCGTGTTTCCCGTGCTGGGGGCTCTGCGCTTGAAGCTGGCGGATCAACTGGGGTTGAGAGACCCCAAGAAGTTCGAACTGCTCTGGGTGAACGATTTTCCCCTGCTGGAATACAGCGAAGAAGAGAAGAAAATGGTGGCGGTTCACCATCCCTTCACCAGCCCTCTTCCCGAAGACGCGCATTTGCTGGATTCGGAGCCGCTGAAGGTTCGCGCCAATGCATACGATCTTGTCATCAATGGCACGGAGGCCGGCGGCGGCAGTATCCGTATCCACCAGCCGCAGATGCAGAGCCGGATGTTCCAAATTCTGGGCATCGATGAAACACGGGCAAAGCAGCTGTTTGGATTTTTGCTGGAGGCCTTGAGTTTTGGAGCGCCTCCACACGGGGGTATTGCCCTGGGGCTGGACCGCCTGACAATGATCCTGCTGGGACTGGATTCGATCCGAGAGGTGATTGCGTTCCCCAAGACCGCACGGGCCACGTGCCTGATGAGCGACTGCCCATCTGATGTGGCGGAAAAACAACTCAAGGAACTGCACATAAAAATTGTGGAGTGAGGGTGTGAAAGACTCCGTTCTCACCAAAACGATCCACTTTGATCATTCCCAGATGGCCCGGTCCGTCTATGGGAATACCGATGAGAATCTGATCGTTATTGAGCACGATTTTGGGGTGGAACTCACGGCACGGGACCTGATTCTCAAAATCAAGGGCAAGAAAGAAAATGTGGACAGGGTTTTTCTGCTCTTTACGACCCTTCGGGATTTTGTGCGCTCCGGCGGCATCCTCAACAAGTATGAGCTTCGCTCCATCTTGGAGTCTTTTCAAAGTGCCATGGCGCGAGGGGGCGAAGAAGAGACCTGTGGCGAGATCAAGATTGCGGTTCCCAGCCGGCGGCGGTTTGTCTATCCCAAGTCGGTCAATCAAAAGAAGTACATTGAGGCGATCAACGGATATGACATTGTTTTTGGGATAGGACCCGCGGGGACGGGCAAGACGTATTTGGCGATGGCGATGGCCGTGAACGCGCTGTGCCAGAACAAGGTGGGCCGGATCATTCTGGTGCGTCCCGCCGTGGAAGCGGGGGAGAGTCTGGGGTTTTTGCCAGGGGACATGCTGGAAAAGGTCAATCCCTACCTGCGGCCCCTGTATGATGCCCTCTACGACATGATGGATGTGGAACGCATCCAGCGCTATATGGACAAAGGCGTGATCGAGGTGGCGCCGCTGGCATTCATGCGGGGCCGGACGCTCAACGATTCCTTTATCATCATGGACGAGGCGCAGAACACCACCATCGAACAGATGAAGATGTTTTTGACGCGGCTGGGATATGACGCCAAGGCGGTGATCACTGGCGACATCACCCAGGTGGATTTGCCCATCAACAAGGCGTCCGGGTTGATCCATTCCCGGGACGTTCTCCGGGGCATCGCGGGAATCAAGTTTTTCTATTTTAATGAAAAAGATGTGATCCGCCACGAACTGGTCAAACGGATCATCCGGGCCTATGAGCGGAAGGAAGCCGGATCGCCTGCCAAGAACGG
>CAZGMX010000033.1:8206-21220 GCA_964526865.1 uncultured Actinomycetota bacterium
TGAAGATCGCCATATTAAATCAACAAAAGTGGCTCACCATCCGGCCCAAGATGCTGGAAAAGCTGGTGGAGCTCGTTCTGGAAAAGGAGCCCAAAGAGACGGAGGTCTCCCTGCGGTTCGTTGATGACAAAACTATTGCCAGGCTCAATGAGAAATATCTTCACCATAGCGGTCCCACGGACGTCATTTCTTTTCCCATGAGGGAGGGAAGCTTCAGCACACTCCATCGAGAACTGCTGGGAGATGTGGTAATATCTACCCAGCGTGCCTGCCATGCGGCGCACCAATATGGCACGAGTGTCAGCGAGGAGTTGTGCCTGTATGTCCTGCACGGAATTTTGCATCTGCTCTCATACGATGACACCACGGCCGCCGGCCGCCGGCGGATGTAAAAGAAGCAGAAAAAACTGCTGAAAGAGGCCGAAACATATTACGGGAAGGATTTTTTCGGGAGGACGGTGATTTCCCGCAACCATCCTGAGCCGCCGGCAAAGAAGGAGTAGTTTTATGGCCATCACAAAAAAAGACGTGGAATACGCGGCGCTTCTGGCCCGTCTGAAATTCTGCGCCAAGGACCTGGAGAGTTTCACGGGCCAGTTGGACAGCATTGTGGCATACGTCGACAAACTCAACGAACTGAATACCGAAGGAGTCGAACCGCTGGCGCACGTGCTGGAAGTCCACAATGTCATGCGCGAGGATGTCCCCGTTGCGGCAGAACCGGATGCCATTCTGTTTGACAATGCCCCGGCCCTGAAAGACAGGCTTTTTGAGGTTCCAAAGATCATCGAATGAGCGCTCCGGCATGAAAATCACAGAATTGTCCGCCACGCAGTTGGCATCGGCCATCCGGTCGGGCCGCACAAGCAGTGTCGAGATTGCCCAGGAATATTTGGCCAGGGCAAAATCCATCAATCCCCTCCTAAACGCGTTTTTGCGCGTGGATGAAGACAGGATTTTGGCCCAGGCGCGTGCAGTGGATGAAAAACGCGCGCAGAAAAAGCCGTTGGGGTGTCTGGCGGGTGTCCCGGTAGCGGTCAAGGACTGCATCCTGGAACGCGGGGAATTGGGGACCTGCGCCTCCAAAATCCTTGCCAATTTCAAATCTTCCTACGACGCGACGGTCGTTCAAAAATTAAAAGCGGAAGATGCCCTGTTGTTTGGGCGGACCAACATGGACGAATTTGCGATGGGGTCGTCCACGGAAAATTCGGCCTTCTGCAAGACCCGCAATCCATGGGATAGGGAGAGGATTCCGGGCGGTTCTTCCGGCGGTTCCGCGTGCGCGGTGGCGGCTCGGCTGGCGCCTCTGGCCCTTGGTTCGGACACCGGCGGTTCCATCCGCCAGCCGGCGGCGCTCTGCGGCATCGATGGGCTCAAACCCACCTATGGGAGGGTCTCCCGGTTTGGGCTGGTGGCGTTTGCCTCGTCTTTGGATCAAATCGGCCCCATGGCCAACAACGTGGAAGATCTGGCGCTGTGTCTGGGCGTGATCGAAGGACACGACCGGCTCGATTCCACGTCCGCGAACAAGCCGAAAGGGAAGTACGTCAAGACAGGATTGGCGGGACTGCGGCTGGGTGTTCCCAAAGAATATCTGGTCGAGGGTCTGGATGTGGATGTGGAAAAATCGATTCAGGAAGCGCTGAAAATTTTGGAGAAACAGGGCGCGAAACTGGTGGAGGTCTCCCTGCCGCACACCTCCTATGCCATCGCGACGTATTACATCATCGCAACAGCGGAGGCCAGCTCCAATCTCGAGCGCTACGACGGGGTTAAATACGGGCTTCGCCGGGGATTCGATCAGGAAACGCCGGAGGATCTCATGGATTTGTACTGCGGCTCGCGTTCGGCCGGTTTTGGAGCGGAGGTCAAGCGCAGGATCATTCTGGGGACGTACGTTTTGTCCGCGGGGTATTACGACGCGTACTACCTCAAAGCCCTCAAGGTCCGCCGTCTCATCCACGATGATTTTGCCAAGGCGTTTTCCAAGTGTGATGCCATGGTGACGCCGACTTCCCCCACGGCGGCTTTCAAAATTGGGGAGCGGACCGAAGATCCTCTGCAGATGTACCTGTCCGACATTTTTACCATTTCGGCCAATCTGGCAGGAATTCCGGCGCTTTCGATTCCCTGCGGATTTACCCGCGCGGGTTTGCCGGTCGGATTGCAGGTTTTGGGAAAGATATTTGATGAGGCCACGATTTTGAATGTGGCGTGGAATTACGAGGACGCAACAGAGCATCATAGGCGCATGCCGTCTCTTGGTTAGGAAATCGCCGTGACCATAAACTACGAAACCGTTATCGGCTTGGAAGTGCATGTTCAGGTGAACACGCGCTCCAAACTTTTTTGCTCCTGCAAGACCGATTTTGGCGCGCCGCCCAACAGCCAGGTGTGCCCGATTTGCACGGGACAGCCGGGGGTTTTGCCTGTTTTAAATCAGCGGGCCGTCGAACTGCTGGTCAAGACGGGTCTCGCGCTGGGGGCGACGATTGCCCAGCGATCCAAATTTGACAGAAAAAATTATTTCTATCCCGATCTGCCCAAAAACTACCAGATTTCGCAGTTTGACATGCCTCTGTCCAAAGGGGGGCACATCGACATCGAAGTCGAGGGAAAGAAGAAGACGATCGGTCTGACGAGAATCCATTTGGAAGAGGATGCGGGAAAAAATATCCACTCCCCGCAGGAGGGGGGCAGCAGTCTGGTGGATTTCAACCGCACCGGGATTCCTCTGATGGAGATGGTGAGCGAACCCGATATCCGAAACCCCGAGGAGGCTTTTGAATATCTGCGGGTACTCAAACAGATTTTATTATATCTGGGGGTGTCCGACTGCAATATGGAGGAGGGGAGTCTGCGCTGTGATGCCAACGTGTCGGTGCGGCCAGAGGGACAAAAGGAATTTGGAACCAAAGTGGAAATCAAGAATATGAACTCTTTTTCCAACGTGCGCAAGGCTCTTGCCTACGAAGTTTCGCGCCAGATACGGCAAATGGAAGACGGCGGACGCATTGTCCAGGAAACCCGCCTGTGGGATGTTGCCTCCGAAAAGACCGTCTCCATGCGGAGCAAAGAGTCGGCACACGATTACCGCTATTTTCCGGAGCCCGATTTGGTGCCGATCATGCTGGACAGGGCGGTGGTGGAAAAAATCCGGCTGACGCTCCCGGAATTGCCCGCATCGCGCAAAGAAAGATTTGTCCTGGAATATCACCTGCCGGAGTACGATGCGGGCGTGTTGACCTCCACCAGGGAGTTGGCAGACTATTTTGAGCGTTGTGTCAAACTATGGAACGAACCAAAATCCGTCGGCAACTGGATCATGACGGAACTGCTCAAATGCCTCAATGAGGCCAAGAGGGAAGTCACCCAATCGCCCATCACACCGGAAAATCTGGCCGGAATGCTCAAATTGATGAAAGATGGCATCCTCAGCGGAAAAATGGCTAAAGACTTGTTCCAGCGCATGTTTCAAACGGGGAAGGCCCCAGAAACAATCGTCAAAGAAGAGGGACTTGTTCAAATTACTGACGAATCTGGTATGATCAATGTTGTTCGTGAAGTGCTGACGGCGGCTCCCTCGGTGGTGGTGGAATACAAGAAGGGGAAAGTGACTGCCATCGGCTTTTTTGTCGGGCAGGTGATGAAAAAGACGCAAGGCAAGGCCAATCCGCAGATGGTCAACAAGCTTCTCAAGGAAGAATTGGACAGGATGTGAGGCAAAAAACCAATGGGACTATTCAGTAAATCGAAGAAAAAAGTCAAAAAGCGCGACATCCCGGATGGCGTCTGGCTGAAGTGCGAGCAATGCCAGGAGATGATCTTTAAAAAGGAGATGGAGGCCAGCCTCCACACCTGCCCCCGCTGCGAATATCACTTTACCTTGTCCGCCCGTCAGCGTATTGAGACCCTCCTGGATCCCGGGAGTTTTCAGGAGCGCGACGCGAACTTGTGCAGTGGGGATCCGCTTCAATTCAAAGGGCCCAAGGCCTATGTCGACAAATTAAGGGAAGATCAGAACAAGACAGGCATGGTGGACGCCGTGATCACCGGGGTGGGGACCATCGATGGCCACATGGTTTCGGCTGGATTTACGGATTCCCGCTTCATCATGGGGTCCATGGGGTCTGTGGTCGGGGAAAAGATCACGCGCACCATTGAATACGCGATCGAACAAGGCTTGCCCGTGGTGGTGGTTTCGGGTTCCGGCGGTGGGGCAAGAATGTATGAGGGGTGTCTGTCTCTGATGCAGATGGCCAAGACAAGCGCCGCGCTGGCCAAGTTGAGCGCCAAGGGACTGCCGTTTATTTCCGTGCTGACGGACCCCACGATGGCCGGTATCATGGCCAGTTTTGCCTCATTAGGGGACATCATTATTGCTGAACCAGGGGCATTGATGGGATTTGCCGGTCCCCGGGTGATCAAACAGACTATCAACCAGGAATTGCCTCCGGGCTTTCAGCGTTCCGAGTTTCTGCTGGAACATGGTTTTGTCGATCTGATCGTGTCGCGAAAAAATCTCAAGGCCCAACTGGCAAGCCTGCTGACATTTTTTGAGAAATCGACAAGTGTCTATCAAGGGAAGTAATTTCTCTTCCGGCATGAATTCATGAACTCCTGTTTCCTCCAAGGCAATTTTCTCACGCCCCAGGGATTGCTGCGCGCGCACGTCATGGAAATTCGTCAAGGGCGTATTCATCGGATCTTTGCCGCCCGGAGAATAGCGCATTCCATCCCGGTGCAAAAGTGCCAGCATGGCGTGATTGTGCCGGGATTCATCGACCTACAAGTGAACCCCGTGGGGGACTGTGATTTTTCCGTACACGGATCCAACGGCGCGATCAAGCTGGCAAAGCGGCTCGCGCAAGGGGGGTGCACCGGCTATTGCGCGAGTTTTATCACGAACTCCTTGGCGGCCTTGAAGGCCAATTCGACTGTGGCGCGCACATGGACGGAGCGAGACAGCGGGGGGGCAATTCTTCTGGGAACTCACCTGGAGGGACCGTTCATCAATGCCGAACGCAGGGGGATTCACCCGCGAGAACACATCCGGCCGGCAACGGCGCGGAATATCGAGGCGGTACTCAAGACGGCGGGAGATTCCCTGAGAATGGTGACGCTGGCACCGGAGATATCCGGGGGTTTGGATTTGGTTCGCAGGCTGGCAAAGGAGGGAGTGGTCGCAAGCGTGGGACATTCGTGCGCCGGCTATGACCGGGCACGAATGGCGTTTGACCTGGGGGCAAAAAGTGTGACTCACTTGTTCAATGCCTGCACCCCGTTTCACCACCGGGAACCGGGAATCATCGGCGCGGCACTGCTCGCGGCGGAGGTGGTGGTTCAGATCATTCCTGATGGGATTCACGTGCACCCCTCCTGTGTCGATTTGACGTATCGTCTCAAAGGTCCTCACGGGATGATCGGCGTGACTGACGCCCTGGCCGGAAACCAAAAACGGTTTGTCTTTGCAGAGCAGGATATTCGATGGCAATCCGGCCGATTTGAGAACGGAGACGGCACCCTCGCGGGTTCGTCCCTGACCATGGCGCAGGCCCTGGCAAACTTGTCCGCTTTTGTGGAAACACCATTACAGGATTTAGTTGTGGTGAGGAAGTCTCTTCGCCGCTCCACACCTCCGCGAGCATCCTTCGAGGATTTGGTTCAGTGCCTTTCCCTGACGCCGGCAAGGCTGCTCGGGTTGGGGCGCAAAAAAGGATCGCTGGAAATAGGCAAGGACGCGGACATGGTTTGGCTGGATAGTGATGGACAGGTCCAGACAACCTGGATCAAGGGAGAACCCGTTTATGTGCGGGATCATCGGCTACATCGGGTATAAGGACAGTCTGCCAATCTTGATGGATGGGTTGAGCCGGCTGGAATACCGGGGGTACGATTCTGCCGGTATCGCGGTGGTTTTACGATCTGGGAATATCGCGGTCCGAAAAGCAGTCGGCGTCTTGTCCAATCTGGTGGAAGAAGTCAAACGCCATCCGCCCCAAGGGCGCATGGGGATTGGCCACACCCGCTGGGCGACCCACGGCAGGCCCTCGCAGGACAATTGCCATCCCCACGAAGATTGCACGCGCAGTATCTTTGTCGTTCACAACGGCATCATTGAGAATTACCAGGAGCTGAAACACTTCCTGCACGCGAGGGGGCACCGTTTCAATTCGCAGACAGACACGGAGGTCATTGCACATCTGGTGGAGGAGGAATTCAAGAATGGGGCTTCGGATCTCTTCATGGCCGTCCACAATTGCATGAAGAGAGTTCGGGGTGCCTACGCGATGGGGATCATGCGCAGGCAGGAACCGCATTGTCTGGTGGCCGCCCGGCAGGGCAGTCCGCTGGTGATCGGAGTCGGAAAGAGAGAAACGTTCATCGCCTCCGACGCGACGGCGATTTTGCACCGCACTCGTGACGTGATCTATATGGAGGACGGCCAGGTCGCATCCATCACACCGAGAGAAACCCTCATTATGGATAAGGAAGGGAAGTCCTGTCCGGTTCGAGTTCACAAGGTGGTCTGGGAATACGAGCTGGGGGCCAAGGGACCCTATGAAAAATTCATGGCCAAGGAAATCCACGAACAGCCCCAGATCATTGAGCAGACACTGGACCGGCGGACCCATGCCGCCGACGGCAGCGTGGTCCTGGAGGACGTCCACCTGAGCGTCCAGAAAATCAAAAAACTTTCCAAGATTTATATCGTGTCGTGCGGCACGGCCTATTACGCGGGCTTGGTGGGCAAATATCTGTTAGAGAGGTATCTGTCTGTTCCGGTAGAGGCGGAACTGGCCAGTGAGTTTCGATACCGCGAACGCAAACCCCTGGATCGAAACGCCCTGGTGATCGCCGTGACCCAGTCAGGGGAGACGGCAGACACCCTGGCTTCGGTTCGCGACGCCAAATCGAACGGATGTACCATCCTGTCCATCTGCAATTCCGTGGGCAGCACGATCGCGAGGGAAAGCGACAGTTTGATCTATACGCACGCCGGACCCGAAATCGCGGTTGCATCCACGAAGGCCTATACCGCGCAGATATTGGCGTTTTATCTGCTGGCCATGCACTTTGGAAAGGTGAGGGGAGAAATTGGCCTGGGGCACATCAAATCCGCCCTGCACGAAACACACAAAGTCCCCGGTCAAATACGGGCCATTTTGGAAAAGGAATCCAGAATCGAAGAACTCTCGCACAAGTATTATCACGCGAAAAGTATTTTTTATTTGGGACGCGGATTCAATTATCCCACAGCGCTGGAGGGGGCCTTGAAGAACAAGGAGATCTCTTATATGCACGCCGAAGGATATCCGGCAGGGGAGCTGAAACACGGACCCATCGCGATGATCGACGCGGAATTTCCCGTGGTGTGCATCTGCACGAGAAGTTCCATGTATGAAAAGATGATTTCCAACATCAAAGAGGTTGAGGCGCGCAATGCCCGCGTGATCCTGCTGGCCAATGAGGGCGACCACGACATCCGGCATTTATCAGAGGACATCATGAGTGTGCCCGAGACCTGGGAAGAGATATCGCCCCTGACAAATATTGTTCCTCTTCAATTATTTGCCTATCACATCGCCCGTTTGAAGGGCTGTGATGTGGACAAGCCGCGGAACTTGGCGAAGAGCGTGACGGTGGAGTGATTAAAAAGTCATTGCGAGGGAACGAAGTGACCGAGGCAATCTCGTTGGCACTGCTCGCACTTTGAACTGCTTCGCCCGTCGTCGGCAAGCCGACGATGACGCCGGTTATTGGGAATTGCGCCCCAGGTTAAACTGTTTGATCTTTCGATCCAGCCGGTTGCGCGATACCTTCAGAACTTCCGCACTTTTGCTTTTGTTCCAGCCCATTTTTTCCAGAACATTCAGGATGTGAATTTTTTCGCAGTCGGCAAGCGGCCCAGCGGAGACCATCAACGTCTGATTAGGAATCAGGTCGGCCGGCAGGTGCTCGGGGAGAATCTCGTCGCCGCTTCCCAACACAACGGCCCGTTCGATGACATTCTTGAGTTCCCGCACGTTTCCGGGCCAGTGGTATTTGGTCAAAATCTCCATCGCCCTGGGAGAAATGGACCGGATGGAACTTCCCGCCTGCAGACGGTTCAATTCGACAAAATACATCGCGAGTTCCGGGATATCCTCTTTTCGCTCCCTCAGGGCCGGCATGGCGATGTCGGTGACCTTCAGCCGGTAATACCAATCCTCCCTGAATCTGCCTTCCCGGATGAGCTGCTCCAGATTTTCGTTGGTCGCCGCGATGATCCGAACATCCACCTTGATGGTTTCCGTCCCGCCCACCCGCTCAAATTCTTTCTCCTGGAGTACTCTCAAGAGTTTGAGCTGGGTGTTTGGAGAGAGGGTCCCGATTTCGTCTAAAAAAAGGGTGCCCCGGTGGGCCAGTTCAATCCGCCCGTTCTTGCGACCCATGGCCCCCGTAAAAGAGCCCTTCTCGTGGCCAAACAGCTCGCTCTCCAGCAGGGTCTCGCTCAGGATGGAGCAGGTGACGCACATAAAAGGGTATTTGCTGCGGCGGCTGTGCATATGGATGGCTCTTGCCACCAATTCCTTGCCCGTGCCGCTTTCTCCGCGGATCAATAGTGTGGAATCAGAGTTTTTAACCTTTTCGATCAGGCCGAAAATATTTTTGATCGCAGAGGAACGGCCAACAATGCTGGTTTGCGCCTCCAGCGTTTGGCGGAGATTCTTGTTCTCTTCTCCCAGCTCCTGGTGCAGTCTTGCGTTGTCGATGGCGACGGCCGCCTGATTGGCAATGACGGCCAGGATTTCTTCATCCTCCGGCTGGAAATAGGGCGCACCGATTTTGTTGATAACTTCCAAAGCCCCGATGATCACTCCGTGCAATTTTAACGGCACACACAGGATATTTCGGGTGGGGAATCCGATTTTTTCGGCAATGTCTCTCTTGAAATGAGTTTCCTTGGAGACATCAGGGGCGTTCAAACTCTACCCCGTCTTGGCGACCCAGCCGGCAATTCCTTCCCCAAGATGGAGTGTAAATTTTTTTATTTGCTTGGCTTTTTCACCCGTCGTGGCGTTGAAATACAGATTTTGATGGTATTGATCGATCAAAAGAGTGGAGGACGCCTCCGCGTGAATGATTTTATTGACCGCATTGAGAATGAGGGTGAGGACCTTATCCAAATCCAGCGAGGAGTTGATGATGCTGGCCACCTCTACCAGGGGACCAAGGTTTTTCGCGCTGATGTTGTTGATATTGCCGTTCTCTGCCATGGGAATCTGTGCTAGACTCTAACCCTCTCGAATGTAGTGTTTTATTGCGTAAATGAAACCGTATTTCGGTATCTTTGTCAAGATATTTGCTCCATAGTGCAGCAATTGATTGCGGATTGGGGATTGTATATCTGGGATTTTTTCAATCCGCAATCTAAAATGGTCCTATGGGTTCTCTCGAAAAAACCAAAGCATTGAAGCGCATATTGGCTTTGCGCGAACAAATCGAGCGCCACAATTGGCGCTACTACGTCCTGGACTCTCCGGAGATTTCGGACTCCCAGTATGACAAATTGTTTGTCGAACTAATCGATTTAGAGAAACAGTTTTCTGGTTTGATGACGCCGGATTCTCCCACACAAAAAGTGGGTGGGGCGGTTCTCAAGGAAATGCGGCCCCTTGCGCACGATGTCCCCATGTTGAGCCTTTCCAATTGCTATTCAGAAGAAGAGATTCTTCAATTTGATGAGCGGGTTCGCAAGGGATTGAAAGTGGAAACACTGGAGTATGCTGCCGAACCCAAGATGGACGGTCTGGCCGTGGAGTTGGTTTATGAAGAAGGGATTTTTAAGTGCGGGGCCACCCGCGGGGACGGCACAACGGGTGAGGATGTGACAGAAAATTTAAAGACCATCAAGGCCGTGCCCTTGAGGCTTCTGCGCACCAAAACAATTCCCTCCTACCTCAATGTTCGGGGGGAAGTGTTCATGAATCTGAGGGATTTTAAGAAATTAAATCAGCAGAGGGCCGCAGCCAATGCGCCGCTCTTTGCCAATCCCCGCAACGCGGCGGCAGGGGCCCTGCGCCAGTTGGATACGCGAGTGACGGCGTCACGCCCGCTGGACATCACATTTTATGCGCTGGGGATGATTCGCGGACATGATTTTGAGACGCACGAAGAGTTTTTGCGGACACTGCCTGCCTGGGGGCTGAAGACCAGCCCCTTGGCGGCCAGGTGCACGGGGATATCGGAGGTACTGTCCTATTACAATCGGATGAGGGAGAAAAGAGATTCACTTGCCTACGAAATAGACGGCGTGGTCGTCAAGGTGAACAGGCTCTCGGACCAGGCAGCCCTGGGCATGATCGCGCGTAGTCCGCGCTGGGCCGTCGCCTTCAAATACGCGGGCCGGCAGGCCGTCACCGTCTTGCGCGCCATCGAAATCGGAGTCGGCCGCACGGGAGCGTTGACGCCCGTTGCCCTGTTGGATCCTGTGGAGGTGGGGGGCGTGGAGGTTTCGCGTGCAACCCTGCACAATCAGGATGAGATCGACAAGAAAGACGTGCGCGTTGGGGACACAGTGGTTGTAGAACGGGCCGGAGATGTCATTCCGGAAATCGTGTGTGCCGTGGTGGACAAACGCACGGGGAAGGAAAAAAAGTTTGTGATGCCGGAACACTGCCCCGTCTGCGGGGCGCACGCGCAAAAAGATGCAGACGAGGCGGTGACACGCTGTGTCGGCATCTCCTGTCCGGCCAAGCTCAAAGAGACGATTCTGCATTTTGCCTCGCGCCGGGCCATGGACATCGAAGGATTGGGCGGCAAGCTCGTCGAACAGCTCGTCGATAAAAAAATCATCCACGATGTCGCGGATCTTTATTCTCTGGACGAGTCAACGCTGGCGACCCTGGAACGTATGGCGGAAAAATCTGCCCAAAATGTCACCGATCAAATCCAGCGCAGTAAAAAGACGACGCTGCCGCGGCTGATATTCGCCCTGGGAATACGCCACGTTGGTCAAACGGGGGCACGCCTCCTGGCCGCGCGGTTCAAGACTCTGGAGGACTTGGAAAACGCCACGCAGGAACAATTATTGGATGTCGATCAGATTGGACCGGAAATCGCGCAGAGCATCCGAACTTTTTTTCAGGACGAGCGCAATCGTGAGACCCTGGCCAAGCTCATGAACGCTGGTGTGATCCCTGAATCCTCGCCGGCATCCGGCGGCGGCAAGTTGGCCGGAAGAAAATTTGTGCTGACGGGCGCGCTGACCCGTTTTACCCGGGACCAGGCCAAGGAAATGATCCTGCAACACGGCGGCCTCGTCGGCGATTCGGTCAGCGCCAAGACGGATTTTGTCGTGGCCGGAGCAGAGGCCGGATCCAAGGCGCAGAAGGCAGAAGCCCTGGGAATTCGCATTTTGAGTGAAGACGATTTTCTCAAACTTTTTTCCGCCCCCTGACATGAAAACCACCCATTTCGTAAGAGTCGTTTTTTGTGCGGCGGTATTCCTGCTGTCCGTCCAGTCTGCGCGGGCCGTTGATAAGGAAATTGAGAAAGAAAAAGACACAACGCAGGACGGCCAGGACATGGAGCACGTACAGATGGGAGTCGAATACGCGTGTCAGGGCCGGTACGACGCGGCCGCTCAGGAATTCAACGAGGCCGTCAAACTCAACCCTCACGATGCCGACGCCCATTTTCAACTGGGCATTCTATTTTATTACGTCAAGAACAACAAAGATGCCGCCATCACAGAACTGAAGAGTGCCCTGGCTCTCGACAACAAGGACCCGGACATCACCTATAATCTGGGATATATCTACTCCAAGGAAGGCCGTTACGACGAAGCCATCGACCTGTATCAACAGACGCTGGCCATCGATCCGTCTTATGCAGAGGCCCATTGCAGTCTGGGGATTGTGTATGCCTATTTCAAAAACCGGTCCGAAGACTCGGTCAAAGAGTTTCTTCAGGCCATCAAGATCCGCCCCAAATACGCCCAGGCCCATTTCCTGCTGGGCAGCGTCTATGGAAATCTGGCCCGGTACGATGAGGCCTTGAAAGAGTTCAACAAAGCCCTGGAATTGGACCCCAATTACGGCGAGGCCCATTTCATCATGGGCAACCTGCTGGCGGGCAAAGGGCATTACGACGAAGCGGTGGCCGAATTTCAAAAAGCGCTGAAGAACAATCCCAAAGATGCGGAGGTTCACTACAAGCTGGGTGTCATTCTGGACCGCCAGGGCAAAACAGAAGAAGCCATCAAGGAGTTTCGTGCGGTTTTGGAACTCAGTCCCAAGCACCTGGAGACCCACAACAATCTGGGATTCATCTACGCAAAACAGGGCAAGTACGACGAGGCCGTGTTTGAATTTTCCACCGTCATCCAAAAGGATCCGCGCTACACCAAGGCCTACAACAATTTGGGGATCGTCTACGCGGAGCAGGGTGAGTTTGAGCATGCCATCGCACAATTCAAAAGGGCGATGGAAGTCAGCCCTCAGGATACGGAGGCCTATTACAATTTGGCGGAGACCTACTCACGGCTTCAAAGCACCGAGGAGGCCATCAAGTATTATCAGGAATATCTCAAAATGTCGCCCAACGACAGCAACACCTACAAGATACAGAAGGCCATGGACCGGCTCAAGGGCGTTCAAGCCGCAAAACACGCGTTTTTTGGCCGCAAAATTGCCGAGCAGATGGATGCCATCGATCAGAAATTCACGCCATCGGACGCGACATACAACAACGGCGTGTCACTCTACAAACAGGGCAAGCTGATTGAGGCGACTGAGGAGTTTCTAAAATCACTCAGCCAGGGCGGCGATGTGTGTGACAACCATATGTATTTGGGTGCGATCTACAGCCAGCAGGGGAGAGTGAAGCAGGCGGAAAAGGCATTCAAGAAGGTGGTGGAAACAAGCCCCAGCCATACCGATGCCTATTACAATTTGGGACTGCTCTACGAGGCCACCAGACGGTACAAAGAGGCGATGGACATGCTGTCCAAAACCGTGGAATTGA
>CAZGMX010000034.1:0-5495 GCA_964526865.1 uncultured Actinomycetota bacterium
TTCTGGATGAGATCGGGGACATGTCGATGTCCACGCAGTCAAAAATTCTGCGAATCCTACAGGAAAGGGAATTTCAGCGCATCGGCGGGAGCCACAGCATCAAAGTCAACGTGCGCGTCCTGGCCGCCACAAACCGCAACCTGCTCCAGCGCATCGCGGAAGGAAAATTCCGCCAGGACCTCTTGTACCGCCTCAATGTGCTCACGATCAAACTGCCGCCCCTGCGGGAGCGAAAAGAAGACATTTCCTTGCTAGCGCACTACTTTCTGAACAAGTTTAGCCCGCCGGGCAAACGTTTTAGCCTGGCACCGGCCTCGTTGGAAAAACTCAAACAATACGATTGGCCGGGCAATGTCCGTCAGCTGGAAAATGTCATCAAGCGGGCCATGGTGATCTCGAAGAAGGATGTCCTTCTCCCCGGAGATTTCCAGCTGGTGGCGGAACTCGCGGATGGGCTGGCGGCCAAGCGGCGCCTGTCTCTGGAGGATCATACCCAGGCCATCTTTCAAGAAATTGTCCACAATGCCTCCCAGCCTCATACCCCCCAGGTCATGGACCGGGTCGAGGCCCGGCTGATCCAGCTGGCATTGGAGCACACGCGCGGAAATCAGCTGAAGGCGGCAAAGCTTCTGCACATCAACCGAAACACCCTGCGAAAAAAAATGCAGATATACCGCATCACGGGGCAGTACAAGGCCACCTAACCTGGGCATGGGCACAGAATTCGACAAGGTCATCAAGCACGCCGGTCAGAAACTGCGCCACAATCCTTCCTGGCGTTTGGAGCAGCACCTGGTTAATTTCAAGAAGTTTCTTGCCGTGGAGGACAAGCGCCTCCAGATACAGCATCGCTACGCCCTGGAGGGCAGAAAGATCTGCGCCCTTCGAGCGCGCATGGTCGATCTGATCCTCTCCCATCTTTACGACATCGCCCTGGAAGAATACAGCCAGACCCATCCCAACGACCCCTCCCAATGCGCGTTGGTTGCCACGGGCGGATACGGCCGGGGAGAACTGAATTTTCACTCGGACATCGACATCCTTTTTCTATTTTCTGACGGCGTCGGAACATTCGGCGAATTTCTGCTGGGCAAAATCCTCTATTTTCTGTGGGACATGGGCCTCACCGTGGGGCACAGCAGCCGGTCGATCCGCGATGCACTGGCGATGTGTGAGGGCGATTTGGTCACACGCACCGCGTTGTTGGAGAGCCGCTTCGTCTGCGGGGACGTCATGATTTTTAACTACCTCACCGGCAAAATGGAAGAGCGCTACGCCAAGCCTCCCCTGGCCGTGCAGGCCTACATGAATGCAAAACTTCAGGAACGGGACGAACGCCATGTCAAGTATGGGTCGTCCCTGTACCTGCAGGAACCCAATGTTAAGGAGAGCCTGGGCGGAATCCGGGATCTCCACAACGTCCTGTGGATCCTTCGATTGAGATATGGATCCCTGGATCTGGGCCTGATTCGAACGCACCATTTGTGTTCGAACGGCGACGCAAAGGCGTTGGAGAAGGCCTACGACTTTCTTTTGGCCGTCCGCAATGAATTGCATCTGTGTGCCGGAAAAAAAATGGACATCCTCATCCGGCAGTACCAGGTCAGGGCGGCAGAGAATTTCGGAGCCAGGGGCCATGGCGATTTCAGTGCCTCCGAAAACTTCATGAAAAAATACTATCTCCATGCGCGGACGGTGGCACTGTTGACCAGTGGAATTCTGGCAAAACTCAGGGGTGGACTGCCGGGCGCCTCCCCGTCCGGCCCCGTCGCACGCCAGCAGCCCCTCGAGCACGGACTTCTCCAATCCGACCATGCGATCACGCTGGACAAGCGGCATGCCGACGCGTTTCGCAGAGATCCCCTATTGATCTTCCGGATTTTCTCGATCGCGCAGCAGAGGGGATTGGCGATCCACGAAGACCTCAAGGCCCTCATCCGGAACCACCTGTTTTGCATTGAGAAAAAATTCCAGACCTCTCCACAGGCGGCGCGGATATTTCTGGAAATTCTTTCCCGCAAGGGATCCGTGGGCAGCACCGTGAGGGTCATGCACGAGACGGGAGTTCTGGGCAAATACATTCCGGAATTTGGCAAAATCACCTGTTTGGTCCAAGACAGCCAATACCACTTCTATACCACCGACGAGCACACGATCAAAGCGCTGGAATATGTGGACGACCTGAACAGCCCCACCCCGAGCGCCCACGACACCATTGTGCGTGTCTACAGCGACTTGAAGCGGCCCGAATGGCTTTATCTCGCACTGCTCCTCCACGACCTCGGGAAGGCAGCCCCCGAAGAACATGTCCGCGTCAGCAACGCCCTGGCGCAAAAAATCCTCAAACGCCTGGGGGTTTCGCCGGAAGATTCGCAACGCGTTCTGTTTCTGATCCGGGAACACTTGTCCTTGAGCCATACGGCACAGCGGCGGGATCTGACGGATTCCACGACCATCATGGATTTCTCCGTTTTGGTCAAGTCGCCGGAAAATCTCAATCATCTCCTCTTGATGACGTACTCGGACAGCAATGCCGTCGCGCCCGGAATTTGGACCCATTGGAAGGAAGCCCTGGCCGTCGAGTTGTATTCCCGGACGGAAGAATGGCTGACGGGGCGGGCCGCGCCTTTGGCGCACAGTCCGGAATTGTTGGTCCAGACGCGCGACAAAGTGGCCCGTATTCTGCGCCACAAGGTTTCCCCGGAACAGATCGAGAGGCACTTGCATGCCATGCCGGTTCGATACCCTGTCTTCACACCCATCCCGCTGATCGCAAAGCACGTGATGCTGGCCAAAAATCTGCCGGGCCGGCCTTTTTTGCTGGACTGGAATGTCCCGGCAGGAATGGAGACCATGCCGGAGGTGACCATTTGCACAAAAGACCGGCTGGGATTGTTTGAAATTTTTGCCGGCTGTTTTACCCTGAACGACATCAACATCATCAGCGCTAAAATCAGCACGCGCGCCGACGGCATCGTCCTGGACACCTTCCGGGTGAACAGCAGCGGCAATTTTCCGATGGAAACCAGGATCATGGACAAATTCAAGGTCTCGCTGCAAAAAGCCCTCGAGGGAAGTCTGAACCTGGACACCACCGTCAAGCGGCACGAAACGCACAACCGCTCCAGGTGCGTGCAGGAAAAGATTGCCCCCCCCATCGTTTTGTTGGACAACCGCATTTCCTCCTCCAAAACCGTGCTGGAAATCCAGGCAACGGACCGTCTGGGACTGCTGTTTCACATTTCCAAAGTTTTGGCTTCGCTCAAACTCAATATCGCCGCGGCCAAAATTTCCACGGAGCGGTCGCTGGCCTACGACGTTTTTTACCTCACGGACAACAGCGGCGGAAAAATATTTGATTTTTCCCTCCAATCCAAAATCCTCCACACAATCCGGAAGGAATTGGAAACACGGCCTGCGCCCCCATCCTGATCCCGGTTCTCATGATCAATTTCAGGCACCCTGCCAGCAAATTAACCAGCACGCCATGGCACTTTCCTTCGAGAAGCCTCAAAACCTTGGCACGACTATTGCCTATAGTGGACCGGGGCGGAAAAACCGGTTGCCAGAGCCCGGTGAAATGCCTAGAATTAGCGCCTGAGCCATGAAAAAACTTGAATGCATCATCAAGCCATTCAAATTGGACAATGTCAAAGAGGCCCTTGGCGCAATAGGCATCACAGGGATGACCGTCAGCGAGGTGAAGGGTTTCGGCCGGCAGAAGGGTCATTCGGAATTGTACCGCGGCACGGAGTACACCGTGGATTTCCTCCCCAAAGTGAAGGTCGAAGTCGTGATTCCTGACGATCTTTTGGACAAGGCCATCGAGGCGGTGCAGACGACTGCCCGCACGGGCAAGATCGGGGATGGAAAGATATTTGTGATCCCCATCGAGGAAAGCGTCCGAATTCGCACAGGAGAAAAGGGAGAGCGGGCGGTGTGATGGACCGGGCTCCTCAATAACCAATTCGCCAGGGAGGCAAAAAAATGAATCCAGTCGTTGTCACAGAAAAAAAAGGAAACAAAGGGGACGGGACCGTGAAAAAAATGACATCACCGAAAGAGGTTTTGGAATTCGCCAGAAAAAACGATGCCAGAGTCGTGGATCTCAAGTTCATGGATTTTCCGGGGCAGTGGCAGCACTTTACCATCCCGGTCCAGGAGCTGACAGAAGAACTTTTTGAGGAGGGATCCGGCTTCGACGGTTCCAGCATCCGCGGCTGGCGCGCCATCAACGAGAGCGACATGCTCGTCGTACCAGACCCCAAGACGGCCGTCATGGACCCATTCAGCAAGACAGCGACATTGAGTTTGATTTGCAACATTGTAGATCCCGTCACAAAGGAGAAGTACGAACGGGACCCGCGCTATATTGCCCAAAAAGCCGAAGAATACCTCAAGTCCACGGGCATTGCCACCAAGGCCTATTTTGGACCGGAAGCGGAGTTTTTTATCTTCGACAGCATCCGCTGCGACCAGAACAGCCACAGCGGATATTATTTTATTGATTCCGTCGAGGGCATCTGGAATTCCGGCCGGGACGAAGCCCCCAATCTAGGATACAAGCCCCGGCACAAGGAAGGATATTTTCCCGTGCCGCCCACGGATTCCCAGCAGGACATCCGCAACGAAATGATTCTGACGATGATCCAGTGCGGATTGGACATCGAAAAACAGCACCACGAAGTCGCCACGGCGGGCCAGGCGGAAATCGACATCCGCTTCGACACGCTGACCAGCATGGCGGACAGCCTGGTTCTCTACAAATACATCGTCAAGAACGTCGCGTGGCGCAACAACAAGACCGCGACATTCATGCCCAAGCCTCTGTTCAACGACAACGGCTCCGGAATGCACACCCACCAGAGCCTGTGGAACGGAGACAAGCCCCTTTTCGCTGGCAAGGGATACGCTGGATTGAGTGATATGGCGCTCTATTACATCGGAGGGATACTGAAACACACGCCGGCGCTGGCCGCCATCTGCAACCCGACAACCAACTCCTACAAGAGACTGGTCCCCGGTTTTGAGGCGCCCGTGAACCTGGCCTACTCCTCCAGGAACAGGAGCGCGGCGGTGCGCATCCCGATGTACTCCACCAGCCCCAAGGCCAAGCGCCTGGAGTTCAGGACACCGGACCCCAGCTGCAATCCCTATCTGGCGTTCGCGGCGATGCTCCTGGCTGGCCTGGACGGAATCCAGAACAAAATCCATCCGGGAGACCCGCTAGACAAGAACATCTACGATCTGGAACCGGAAGAGGCGGCCAATATCCCGACCGCACCCGGCTCCCTGGAAGACGCCCTGCGCGCCTTGCAGAAAGATCATGACTTTTTATTGAAGGGAAACGTCTTTACGGAGGACGTGCTTCAGACATGGATCGACTTCAAAATTGCCAACGAAGTCAATCCCGTCAAATTGCGCCCCCACCCGTGGGAGTTTTTCCTGTATTTCGACATATGATCTGACCGAGGTTGCCGGTCATATATGCGAGG
>CAZGMX010000034.1:5505-18265 GCA_964526865.1 uncultured Actinomycetota bacterium
ACTGCAAGTCCGCCGACGGTTCAGTGGCGGACAATCTTGAAGCGGGGCGTACCATTGCGCTCCCCCGCCTTTGGCGGGGGAGAAGCAATCTCGAAGGGATTACAATATTTTCACCGCTTCGCAGATTTCCTCAAAGGCCCTTCGAACGGCGGAGGTGCAATCCCTGTATTTTCTCCAAAACGCATCGACCGATTTCTGGGTGTCTCCATTCAGAAATCCCAGGCGGCGGACCAAATGGTACTGCGCCTCGCTGTTCTGCGGGATCAATTCCGTCGGCATCCCGCTCACCATTCGAATCTTGTTTTCCACTTCACGCAAAAAAACATATCCCTGGGATAGGGACTGAAAAGCCTCTTCGCCCAGAATGTCCTCGTCTCTGCCCCGCCGTAAAATTTCCAGTGTTGTCCCATGGCGCATGGCTGGGATTTTCCACCCCCAGTGCAGCTGCAGCAATTGCGCCGCAAATTCCACATCGACAATGCCGCCCACATCGAGTTTGACGTGGCTCCCCTTTTGCGATACAGACACCTTTTCCTTGGTCATTCGAGCGCGCATCATTTGCACATCGATCACCTGCTCCTGCGTCAACGCGCGGGCATACACAAAAGTCTCCGCCATTTGCATAAAGCGCCGGCCCAGGTCCCTGTCCCCCGCGGCGAAACGCATGCGCGTGAGGGTCTGCATTTCCCACGTTTGAAGTTTTTCCGCGTAATATTGTTGGTAGCCGTCCAGCGGCAAAATCAAAATATCGTTTTTGCCCCCTGGCCTCAGCCGGACATCCATCTTATAGAGAAAACCTCCGGCCTCCTCTTCCGACACTGAGCAGATGACCTTTTGGGATATCTTTTGATAGGTCTGTGCCTCCTCTTCGTTCCCCTCATAGACGAAGAGCGCGTCCAAATCCGAATAATAGCCCATCTCCCGGCTGCCCCATTTCCCCAAAGCCATGATTGCAAAGGGAACCTTCTCGGCCTTTCTCTTTTCTCCGATGTCCTGATAGACACAATTCAAACTGGCATCGATCAAGGCATCCGCCAAATCGCTCAATTCCGCAAGCACGACGGGGAGTTCGCACCACTTCATCAAGTCCCGCACGCCGATTCGAAGCATCTCATAGCGCTTGAACAATCTTATCTGCTCCCGTTTGTCTTTTAGATCCAGCGGGCCCTTCACCGCATCCCTCAGTCCCCCACAAAAATCTTTGAACTGCTTGGGGACAAGCATGAAAGCATCCCGCGTCAGCGATTCTAAAAACTCGGGATGGGATACAAGTGTTTGGGCGAGATCGGGACTGTTTCCAGC
Organism: uncultured Actinomycetota bacterium; assembly: GCA_964526865.1. GTDB lineage: Bacteria > Auribacterota > Ancaeobacteria > Ancaeobacterales > CAZGMX01 > CAZGMX01. Next base: position 6,808 of record CAZGMX010000034.1, read on the forward strand.
GATTACCACCAACAGTTCCAGCAGCTTATCGTTCTCGCGTAAAATCTTGTAGAAACTCTGGCGCACCACTGGGCATTCACGATCTTTTCAAATTCATTGAGCGCCAGATCCGGATCGGGAGAATTTTTTAACAATTCCAACAGCCGGCCGGATAGATGCACAAACTCGCGAACCGTGGCATTTGACAAATGCATATAGCTCGGGCCGTGGGCCAGAATCCCCAGAATGGACCGGGCCTTTTCCGGATCAGCAAAACCCGCCTTTGCCAAATACTCACGAGCCGCTACAGTGGTTTCCTCTTCAAAGAGAAACTCCAGCACTTCTGAGGCCTTCCCCTGGGATAGTTCCGGACCAAAAACGCGCACGTGAAAGGCGTGGACAAACTCGGTCCACTCTTTATAGTCGCCCGCCAGTCGTGCCGCCGCACTCGTCCGGCCATCGCGATATCCGACACGCCGGGCCAGTTTCTCCATTTCAACGGGCTCAGAGGGCAATTGGTGGATTTGGAATTCATGCACAATCTGTATAAAGTGTTCCACGCGCCGTAAAAAACGGTAGGCGTCTTTCAACCGCTTACCGTCCTGCAGCTCGATACGACCGGCCTTCTCCAGGGCATCAATTGTTTTTAATGAATTGCTTCCGCGCAAGGATTTGTCCTGGCCGCCGTAGAGCAATTGGAGCATCTGGATGGAAAATTCTATCTCGCGGATCCCTCCGTATCCCAGTTTAACCTCCAGGAGTGTGGTCCCTTCCGCGGCGAGGCGTGCCTCAATCCGGGCCTTGATCTTGCGGATTTCCTCGATGGCCCCCGGGCCAGGGTTCTTTTGATAAACAAACGGGCGCGTCATGGCAATGAACTCATCGCCCAAACCGCTGTCTCCCGCGATGGTTCTGGCCTTGATGAGAGCCAGTTTCTCCCAGGCCTCACCCCAGGTGGCATAATAGGTCTCATAGCTTTCCAGAGAACGGCTCATGGGGCCGGTTTCTCCTTCCGGCCGCAGGCGAATGTCCACGCGATAGACCGAACCTTCCCCTCCAGAAACGGTCAAAATCTGAACAATCTGTTCGCTGAGAAGATTAAAATACTCATGCGAAGTCATCGCACCCTTTCCCGTGGAACGGGCTGTCTTACTGGTTCTGTCGTCGGCGTGGACGGGCCCCTCTCCGGAATACACAAACATCACATCGATATCCGAACTGTAATTGAGTTCTCGGCCGCCCAACTTTCCCATTCCGATCACGGCGAAACGCGCCTCCTTCAGCCCCTGCAGTGTTTCCTCCATCGGACAACCGTGCCTGGAGGCACAATCCTTCCACGCCAGATCTAACGCGCTCTCCACCAGGACGTCTGCCAAATCGGAGATGTCTTCCGTCGTGGTTTCAAGCGGTGTTTGCCCCAAAATGTCCCGGCTCCCTATCCGCAATGTCTCCTTTTTCTTGAATTTGGCCAGGGCAACTGTCTTATCTTCCCGCGTCGCGCAGGCTTTAATATCCTCTGCCAATTCCTGTGCAAGGACCTTCTTGCCCCTTGGCGCTCGAAGAACGCCCGCGTCATAGAGCCACGCCAAATACTGAGGATTGGAGACAAGCGTATCGCTCAAAGATTGGCTGGTTCCGCACAGTCTGGTCAACAAATCACAATGGGAAGGATGCTTATTGAGATCCCGGTAAAACTCGCAGCGGTCTGCAACGGCACTGGCAAGCCGCTCCATGTTGTTGAGCGCCATTTCAGGATCGGGAGAACTTTGCAGCAGAGCAACAAGCGGCTCGATTATGAGGACAAATTCCGTGCGCGCCTTGTCGTCCGGGCAAAATTCGTCGATCGTCTCTTGATCCACACACCCACCCTTTCATATCATCCGCTCATCCGCGTCACAAAAAAAAGACCGGGGTTGATTTTAACCCTCCGGTCTCTTAACCTACAACAGCAAAGCGGGTGATGGGACTTCTGCGCCCCCGGCTCCTCTCGTCGCCTCCTCCGGCCGAAAGCTTGTGCTTTCGGCACTCCGCTTCGAACTTGACGTTCTTCGCTCCGCAGCCCGGCCTCATGTCCATTTTGCAAAAAAGAGTACTCTCGAATCGGCTTCTGACGGTAGCCCGGGTACCCCGGCACGCATTACGCCGGGGTGGGCGTACCTAATGGTTGAGCGCGTAGCGCGAAACCGAAGTCCCATCCCATACATACTGCATTCTGAAGTCTGTTTAGTTTCCATGCAGCATCTGTGTTGCAACAATAACAAGCGGGTGATGGGACTTGAACCCACGACAACTTCGTTGGCAACGAAGGGCTCTACCACTGAGCTACACCCGCATAATCGGTCATAATCGGACTGCGAACGATTCTAATTTTATCAGTTTCTCACTCAATACTCACTATCCACAAACTCTGTCCTTAGCCTACACCATGCGAGAGGAGGGACTTGAACCCCCACAGGTTTCCCCACAAGATCCTAAGTCTTGCGCGTCTGCCAGTTCCGCCACTCTCGCGCACTTTCAATCCGTATTCTGACGGCTTTTTTTCAAAAGTCTTGCGCCGTGAAGGGCTCGAACCTTCGGCCCGATGATTAAGAGTCATCTGCTCTACCAGCTGAGCTAACGGCGCATAATAAAATGAATTCGATATTTTGCAATACTTTCTTTCGATTGTCCATTGCAACTTCAACATTGCACTTCAATATCCAAATGTGGCCACCCACCTCCGCCAGGCACATCATAAATATAGTTGATCGCTGGCGCACGGAGGCATAAGATGTACGCTAGCTAGGCACGAGGCGTACAAAATTATGATGCGAGTATTATTATCCACACTTGTTGTTCTTGCCGGCATCGCCATGGGAGATCACGCAATGGCGGCTTCTGCAAATGAGCAAAGCGATTTAAGCACGCATATCGTCAAATTGCCCGAACCAAAAAAAGACAGCGATACCTCTGTCGAGGAAACCCTGCTCAAGCGAAGGTCTTGCCGGAATTACAAAAATGTACCGATCCCCCTGTCAGACCTGTCTCAAATCCTCTGGGCGGCACAGGGAATTACCAGCAAAAGAGGCTTGAGAACGGCGCCCTCCGCCGGCGCACTCTATCCCTTGGAGATTTATATTGCCGCCGGCAACATCCCTTCCCTGTCAAACGGCATTTATAAATATCTTCCCCCGGAACACGAATTACAGCGACTCCATCAGGGAGACAAAAGATCAGAACTCGCCCAGGCCGCTCTGGGTCAAACCTGGATGGCAGACAGCGCCGCCATCATCGCCATTTTTGTTGCTTACGACAAGATCCCCGGCATGTATGGCAACCGCGGGATTCAATACGCCCATATGGAAGCGGGAAATGTCAGCCAGAACATTCACCTGCAGGCAGTTTCCCTCGGTCTTGGAACGGTTGTCGTCGGAGCAATGGATGATGAGATGGTAACAAAAATTATCCGGCCGTCAGAAAAAAGCACGCCCCTCTGCCTCATGCCAGTCTGAAAATCGGAGACAGCAACCAATTAATTCCTTTCATTTGAAAAGAATTAGTTGGTTGCTGTCCCCGATTTTCTATTTTTAATGCGCCTGGAGAGATTTGAACTCCCAGCCCTTGGTTCCGAAGACCAATGCTCTATCCAGTTGAGCTACAGGCGCAAGTGCATTTAACTTGGTACTGTCTTCAAATCATCCCCAGTCACTAAACACGAAATAAAGCCATGCCGCAGTAGAAAATTCGAGCTCATTGTATTATTGTTCATCGAAAGTACTCCCATACTTGCTATTAAAGCAACGTTTATACAAAGCTAAAATAGCATATCATTCTCGTGCGTCGACAATAATCTACTCACAACTCAAACCCCTTCGCATCCGCGTGGCACACAACCGTGTCCCCAGCTTCCACCACAAGCTTTAGGAGTTCCGGGGATGCTGCTTTTCCTGTTTCTGCTTTTCTGCCTTCGCGTGCTTGGCTTCATTCTGCTTCCGCTCTTTTGCCTTCTCCTTCTTGCCTTTTGTGTCGCCCATTGTGCAACTCCTTTCTGGTCTAGTCCGTTACGCGTAATTCCGAGGATACACGACGTAATCCTCTTTATCTTTTTTGTTTCGCTCTAATCCGGTCGATTTTTTCTTTCCCTTTGGCGTCCTGGAGTCCCTCTTTAACGCCTTGCAGTTTGGACAGGCCCTCGGCCGGAATGTCAGACATTGTCTCCAGACCGTCCAAGGCGGCACGCTGTTCGCCCGGGGTGCCTTTCCGGGCAAAATCAAGCAGGACGGGTATGGCCGCACTGTCCTCATTCTTGGCCAGTGCTACTGCCGCAATCAACCGGATCGAAGGAGACGGACTCGCCAGTTCGCCCACCCTCCTTTGGCGCGTGACATATTTGTTTTCCGCGTTGGAAACGACGGTCTCGATGCACTGGCGCATCACGTAGTTTTTGTCATCCTCTTCATACGTTGTCGGGACAAACCTTTCCCTGCCCTCGTAGAGCCGGCGCAAAGGCGCATAGTTCGACACGTTGTTCGCATATTTGCCAAGCGCCGTAACAGCGGCGTAACTAAAGGCGTGGATCGGATTGCGTGTTTCTTCATCCAGAACGGGAAGCGCCCGCGGGTCCGTTGTGTTTCCCATTACACCAAGACACAAAAGCCGCACAAAGGGCGACGGTCCGCGTCTGAGGCGCTCCAAGGCCTCAAAAAGCCTGGGGCTGTCCTTCCCGGGCTCAATCACGATACGGTCGAAAGGCTCCCCTTCCGTCAGGAGCATCAGGCCAACGGCATTGTCACATGCCTGGGCGCTGTTTAGGAGTTTCAGCAAGGAAAAATCGCCGGAATCCTTCCGGCCTTTCAACGATTTCTGCTTGATGATGTCCACAACCGCCATGAGCACGTCATAGGAAGAAGACTGTTCCCATTTCGCGCGGTCAAGTTCCTTGTTGATCAGGGCCTCTTCCTTGGAATATTGTTCGACAAGCTTGCTGCGCATGGTATCTGCCGGAATCTTGCCCAAAGCCTGAACGGCCCCGATCCGCGTTTCGCGATTTCCGCTGTCCCACAACTGGACCAGCAAATCTACCGCCTCCGGCGAGCCGACAAGGCCCAGCGCGTCCACCAACGCCTTGTCACTTTGTGTACTACGCCCTATCAGCCCGGAAAAACCTTTGACCGCGGCAGTGGATTTTTGGCGTCCCAGTGCTTCGATAGCCGTCGTGATCATGGCATCTTCCTTGGAGTTTAGCATTTTCAACAGGACCGGCTCCACCTTGGGGCGCTCGCCTATCACCCCCAAGGTTTGGATGATCTTGAGCTTTTCTACAAGGGCCGCGCGGGGCAATCTGTCCAACAGCCTCGCCGCGATTTCGGGGCGCATTTTTGATTGCTGGCAGCCAGTCAACGATTCAATGGCTTGCAACCGGACAAGAATGCTCAGATCGTCCAGCCGTTTGACAATCGCGTTCAGAGCCTTGGGGGACTCCGGATATTTGCTCCCCAGCGCCAAAACGGCATCCAGGCGCACGGCGCTTTCAGAATCGTCGGTAAGTTCTACCAGTGCCTGTTCAAATTCCCCGGCAGAAATTTTGGGAACAGAAAATGCGGCAATGGCCCTGACCTGTGCGGCCTTGTCCGTCAACAGTCTGTGTATTTTCTGCGGCAGTGCGGCCGCCTCAGGAAGTTTTTCCGCCGCGAAGACGTTCTTATCCACGCAATTGGCCACTGCGATGTATCGCAACTCCGGATCCGGTGAATCCAAGAGATGGACATAATCCTTCTGGGCGTATCCGGGGATCTCAATACAAACATACCTTTTTTCGAATACGGATTTCTCGCGGCAACCGGAAATGGCCGTAAGAGCGACACACACACAGATTATCTTTATCATGTGTGCCACATACCCTCCTCTTTTTTGAAGCCAATGACTTATGAAAAACTGCCCGGAGAGGCCCGAAGACCAATGCTCTATCCAGTTGAGCTACAGGCGCACACAAAGGTGAGCGTCATTTTTCTTAATCACCGTCGTAGTCAGACACAACTTCCACTTCCTGCGGGACCGCGTAGACGCCCTCGGGCTGGGTCGTGAGAAAGCCTTGGACGAGGTATTGGCCGCCCATGACGCGTTTGCCGCCGCGTTTCGCGTATTCCCAGGTCACTGTCTTTGTGATGCTATCGTCCGGTCCTAACGTCACGGTGGTTGGCCCTCTGTCAAAAACCATGCCGTCGGACCACCGCCAGACAATGTTGCCTTCCCCGTCTTTGGCGATAAAATCAAATTGCTGGGCACTGTTGAATTGGAGTGTGACGGGATCATCCCCATTGTTCGTGGCGACAACGGTGATCTCGCAATAATCTTCGGTTGGAAAAATGTCATAAAGGGGACACATCCCCTCTAAATATACCCTGCGCGCCTGGTCTGCACACCAAATTCCGGAAAGTGAGCCATGGTGTTGTGGATGGGGTAGTTAAAGGTGATGGCCCTATGCTTAACTAGCCTGCGCAGGAGCATGCCCTCAAACGACCGGCACCGGCTCAAAGCCACATAGACCTGACCATGGGTAAACGCTCCGTGGTCAAGATCGATAATCAGCTTGTCAAATGTCAGCCCCTGGCTTTTATGGATCGTAATAGCCCATGCCAGCTTGATTGGATACTGTTGAAAGCTGCCAACAACATCCTCCGCAATCTTATCCTCGTCTTCATCGTACCGGTATTTGATCTTCTCCCACGTCGTCGCCTCGACGGAATGGGTCTCATCGCCGATCCTGACCTCGACCGAATCCTCGTCAAGATCGACCACCTCTCCGATACTGCCGTTGACCCATCGCTTTTCGGGGTCATTACGGATCATCAAAACCTGCGCCCCTATTTTAAGCCGGAGCTCCGTCTCCGCAGGATACGACGATTGATCGAACTCCCCGTTGATGCCCGCATCATAGCTAAACTCTTTTCCCCTCAAATTCCCAAGCCTCGTCATATTGATGGCATTTGCCGCAGCATTGGTGGGTGTCAGCGTAATACAGTCGTGCGCGGTTTCACAAAGTGCGGGATTAACACAGCTGTTCAAAAGCTTCATCTCGTCGTCTGTAACAGACCGGTTCCGGATCTTGTTCAAGAGCCCCTTGAATGCCTGTTCCTTTTGCCGGTAGATTTTTTTTAAATTGAAATGATGGAATTTGACCTCCTGGAACACCTTTGCGCTAAAAAAATAAGGCGTCTCATAGAGATCATTGTAAACACTCGCCATTTCCCGGTCCACGATCGGAGACAGCTGGAAAAGGTCCCCAAAGAGCACCACCTGGACACCCCCAAAAGGCTTCCTCGGGCGCTCTTTATTGACACGGAGCGCATGATCGATCCCGTCCATAAGGTCCGCGCGCATCATGGATGCTTCATCCACGATCAGAAGTTCCAGTCGTTCAAAAATATGCCGCGCTTTATAAACCTTCCGGACATGGTCTTTCTGTACCAACTTGGGCGGTAACTTGAAGAAGGAATGGATCGTCTGGCCGTGACTGTTGATGGCCGCGATCCCCGTCGGCGCCAGGACGATGAAATTCTTTTTGGTGTTTTGGCGGAAGTATTTCAGGAGCGTTGTCTTGCCGGTTCCAGCTTCGCCCGTGATATAAAGATTTTTTTTCGTTTTCTCAATCGCGTTGAAGCCGGTTACAAATTCATCGCTAAGCTCGAGATCGTCGGGAAGGGACAGATCAAAGTTTTTTTTGAGGACATATCCGCTAGAAGCGCTTTTTTGCTTGGGCATAATGGAATTCAGTGCAGCACGTTCTCCTCTTTTTGCCGGCTCTATGGAACGTAATATACGAAAGGCGCTACTCCGGAAACCCGGCGTAACGCCTCTCTATTACAAGCAACAGCAACCCCCGTTTTTAGCGGCCGCTATCCTTACGCTTTGAGTAGCACTCCTTGCAGTAGATCGGACGGTCGCCGCTCGGCATGAAAGGAACTTCACACTCTTTTTTGCATTCCGCGCAGGTCGCCTTAAACATCTCCCTGGGCCGCCCGCCGAATCCCCCGCCACCACCGTGCTGATATGCCGCCATTGTATCCCCCTTTTAAAGTAAAGAACAACCTGCGTACTCTTCCAACTTCACTTACGGCCGTGGATTATACCAGAAAAAGGCTTCGGGTGGGACTAATATGAAAAAAACACAGTTTGATCGAGGGGCGATTCTCTCGGCCTTGACATGGCAAGCAAAATGATGTAAAATAAACACTGGTGGGCAGATACAACTAAATAAAGACCAAGAGAAAGAGATGAACATAAAAATATTTTTCTCTCTATGGCTCATTCTAGGAATATTCTGGTGGCCACAGGAAGCCCCAGCGGCCCAGGACTATTGTCACCTTCATCCGAAAAGCATCTTTCAGCGGGCAAATTTGCCCAGCGAGCAAGATCCGCGATTGACGAATATTCTTGCGCTCGCTCTAGAAAAACGCACGCGCTTGGGACACGACGCACTGCTCGTTCGAATCCTGTCAGACAAGCAAATTTCGCTGGCCCAGCATTCTCTCGTCATCATGAGACATTCTTTGGATGACCCCGATTACCTCAAGCGCTTCATTCATGCGTGGATCGACCTCGAGGAAGCGGCGCAATGGTTTGATCTTTCTCCCGAAGCTTTAGCAAACTTGCTTGATATGCCGATCTCGCAATCTCATCTTCTGTACACATCCCGCGCTCTCTGGGAATATTTGCAAAACGATCCAACCCTCATGCAATACGCCCCCCCCGCGTATGCCACAGCAGAATTCTTCGGTGAAAAACCCGACAGAACAATCCCCCTTCCCACATCGGGCACGTACAGGTTCTTTCTCGGCCATTTGATTCGGTTGGAAAAAGCCAAACGATATCATTTGAATTATCGCGCCGCGCAGTGGAACACGGACTCGTCAAAGACAAGGGAAGATGCAATCACCGAGCTCGGCTATGTATTGGAGGATCTTATCGCGTCCTCTGCGTTGTCTCAGACAGTCTATAATTATTTTCAAACCATTCAACGGCGTTGGAATATTTCCCTGACGGATGTCGAACAGGAGCGGCTTATGCACCTGAGCGAATCCCGCCTGCACATAATCCGCAGCGTACAACGCGATGGCCCCATCACGGTCGATCAATATCTCGACACGATCTTGAGAGATCCTGATCATGGGTTTTATACGCGTCAACGCGAGAATGTTCTCGTGCACAGCCATGGCCGGGGACAGGGTGAATTCGTTACCATGCCGCAGAAACACCCGGACTTCGGGCGCGGCGTCGCGCTGAACCTGTTTCGCATATGGACGCACATGGGCAGACCCAAGGAATTTGCAGTCCGGGAAATGGGGGCAGGCGAGGGCGCTTTGGCACTGAACGTACTCAAGGCCGTCCGGGAATATGCGCGGGAAGAAGAAAAGGCTTGGAAGAAATTCAGGAATGCCTTGCGCTACACAATTTTGGAAATCAGCCCGCCCGCCATCGAACGGCAGAAGGAGGCCCTAAGAAAATTCGAGGACCAAGTCGCCTGGATTCAGGCAGACGCCAGCAGGCTGGATAAATTATTTGCTGCGGAAAGTTTCGAAGGCGTGTGGATCAGCAATGAATTGCCCGACACATTCGGCGTGCACAAGGTCAAACGCATCGACGGAAAAACCGTCGAGCTGTACGTTGCGGCGGAACAAGGCATCCTGGTGGAAACGGCCGGCCCGGTCTCGGATCCAAGAATCCTCGAACATCTGCAGCAGTTTTGCGGCGATTTGGAAGAAGGTGAAGAGCGGCTCGTGGACTTGAAGACACTCCAGTGGCTGGAGGAGATGGACAATATCCTCCGGCGCGGATACATCATGATTTTTGATTATGGGGAGCACCACGACCGAGCCCGGCTCACACGGCAAACCGTTCCGCTCCTGGGGGCGTTCGGCAGGGCAAAAAACAAACATCAGGCGCACTATGTCACAGAAAGAGACCACCGTTTTCTGCAAAAATCCGCTGCCGCCTTTGATCAAGCCGTTGCCGCGGGCCGCCGGGCAGAAGCCCTGGAGATGGCAAAAGAGGCGCTCAGCATGATGTCAATCACTCAAGTCGTCTGCTCTTCGCTGAAACACCCGTTATTCTTGTCGGGCGAGATGGACGTGACACACAACATCGATTTTGAAGAACTCTCGCGCAAAGGCGACTCCCTCGGTCTCTCTCCCGATATTTTTGCCACGCAGGCCCAATATTTTGAATTGCTCTTTGATACCCCGCAAAAAAGACGCGCGGTTGACCCGGCACTGTTTGATATTGCAGGAAATTTCAAGGTGCAGATCTTTTCCAAAAATGTGTACCGCGGGGAAATCCATTTTGATCCGCAAGAACCCATGTGGACCCGCTACGGTTTCGCCAATGCAAGACAGGTGTCCGAATTCGTCGATGTTTTGACTGCGACGGATCCTAAATGGAGCGCAGTAATTCAACAGATGAGAGAGATGTCAGACATGCCCGGCCGGCCTTTGGCGGGCATTTCCTCGGATGCCCTTTTTTACTTTCAAAAGGAAGGCCCCATGGAACCTCCGCCATTCGGAAGGTCACTAAACATCCCTGTCTTTTGGGGAGATAAAACCGAGGATGTACTGCAGCGTATCAACCGCGTCCGTCTGCCGCCGCGGCCAAGAGACGCCGGCGATTCCAGAAAGCCGCATCTCCAATCGCTATGAGTCCAGCCGAATAAACTGGCGGCTATTCCCGATTCAAAAGGCCGAAGAGATGCCCTGGACATCGATCTCATCAATCAAGAATTCCGAATCATCCAGCGTTTCAAACGCGATGCCTCCGCTGTAGAGCGGCATCAAATCCTTGTAGGACAATTGAAGAGCGCCGTCGAGATAAACATAAATTGCATCTTCGTAACCCCGGATATCAAGTTCGTGCCATCTCTCACCCAGGACTAACGGCTGCTGTGTAAGCTCCGTAAACTCCTGTCCCTCCTGCTTCATCAAGTAGATTTGACCGTGAGCCGCCACACCGATAAAATACCGGGACAATCCATCCTGTCCAAAGTTGTGCCTGTAATTGAAATGGATCGACCCCTTGATTTTTTTGAATTTCACATTGAGAGAATAATTGCTCCAGCTTTTGTTCTCAAGCCAGGCCCACTTGTGATCCATTCCCCTCAACACCATCGTACCGTCTGCCTTTTCAACTTTCCATCCGTTCTCCAATTTCCAGCCCAACGCGCCGGTCTCAAAATCTTCTTCATAGGGCAGGGCCGAATCAGGCCGAGCCGTCACGTTCTTTTCGGCACCGAGAACATCACAAAAGATACCCCCCACAAGTAAAATGGCCAGACAAAGTCCAGCCCAACGTTTTAGTGTCATCATATGGTTACGCATAGAATGCATCCAATTTGCGGACGATGCGAAGCCCCCGCCGCTTTGTTTCGCATAAGCTAATACGCGGGGACATGCAATCTCGATGGATGAAACAACGAGATCGCCACGCCCACCACTAAAGCTCCGGCGGGCTC
>CAZGMX010000034.1:18275-20973 GCA_964526865.1 uncultured Actinomycetota bacterium
GGGCTCGCGATGACGAATCGCGCAAAATTGCTGCGGCGCTTGCGCTTTGCAATAATTCTTAGCTGCCTTGCTGCCTCAGAAAATTACCGATCGACCGGTCGTACGTTTTTTCCGCCTTGGAATCAAAATAGCAGGCTGGCAGTTCCCCGTTTCCCTGATGGTAGGCGACACACTCGCAACAGACAGCATGCCGCGGACATCCAGGATAGGTGCAGTTGCATGCAGAATATCTAGTTTCCACGTTGTTGCATTTTGCCATGATTATCCTCTCTCGTCATATTCCAGTGTCAAGCGCGCCACCCTCCCGTTTGCTCTGCCAAACCGCCCAGGATATCGCCGCCAGGCACAGAAGCGCACCGATCAGGCCAATTACCCGGGACCCAAGAATCGAACCGCCGAGTTCTACTTGCGGGGCAAGAATATTGTATTTGAGAATCAGACCAAGAGCCAGGAGACTTACCATATTCATGACCTTGATCAGGGGATTGATTGCGGGACCCGCCGTATCCTTGAGGGGATCCCCGACCGTGTCCCCCGTCACCGCGGCCTTGTGCGCCTCGGATCCCTTTCCGCCATAGATACCGTCTTCGATCATCTTCTTCGCGTTGTCCCATGCGCCGCCCGCATTGGCCATAAACACGGCCAAAAGCTGGCCCACCAAAATCATCCCCGCCAGAAACCCTCCCAGGGCATATGGACCGAGCAAGAGCCCAATCATCACGGGCGTCAAGACGGCCAAAAATCCCGGCCCAATCAACTCCTTCTGTGCGGTGTTGGTACAAATGTTGACCACACGGCCGTAGTCCGGTTTCTTCCTTCCTTCCCATATGTCCTTGTCATGAAACTGCGCGCGACACTCGTGGACAATATAATAAGCGGCCCGGCCCACCGCCCGGATCAACATACTGCTAAACAGAAATGGGACGGCACCGCCGAGGAGAAAACCGATGAAGACATTGGGATCCGCGACGGTGAGCTTGCCCGCTTCGGCAAAATACTGCGTGACACTCATCATACCGATCTTGTCTTCGCTGCCCACCGCGATGACAGCGATGAAGCTCGCAAAGAGCGACACGGCGGCAATCACGGCCGAGCCGATGGCGATACCCTTGGTCTCCGCCTTTGTAGTATTGCCCACGGCGTCCAGATCGGCCAGGATCTGCCGCGCGCGCTTGTAACTGCCCTTTTCCTTCTTCTCCATTTCAAGGGGTTCATAGCCCATTTCGCCGATCCCATTGGCATTGTCCGCCACGGGACCAAACACATCCATCGAGATCGTGTTGCCCGTCAGCGTCAACATGCCGATACCGGTCATCGCCACGCCGTAGGCGACAAACAACGGAGGGGTTCCGACATAACACAAGACCGACAACATGATAGCGGACGCAATCACAATAACGGTCGCAACCGTACTCTCATATCCCACCGCAAATCCCTGGATGATGTTCGTCGCGTGCCCCGTTTTGCAGGCCTTGGCAAGACTCTTCACAGGACCGTGCGTCGTATGCGTGTAATAGCTAGTGACCTTGTTTAACGCCATTGCCAGAAGAACCCCGATGAGACAGGTGAGGGCCGGACGCAGGTCCAGCCCCGCAATGCCCAGATTGGCGAAAAAACCCAGCAGTGCCGGATCTCCTCCTGGAAAACCCGCTTGGGCCATCGGATTTAAAGAAAAATACCCAGCGTCGAAACGGAGATAAAAAAATCCCAGAAAAAGAAATCCAATCACGCTGATCGCCGACCCGATCCAGAAACCGCGATGGACGCTGTGAAGCGCCGTGTCCGAGGTATCCTTGGGGCCGGCCTTAACGGTGTAGGTGCTGATGATCGATCCCAGCACGCCGATGCCCCGCACCAGCAAAGGAAAGATCACTCCCTTGTGCCCAAAACTGGCCAGACCCAAGATCATCGCGGCAACAATAGTGACCTCGTAACTCTCAAAGATATCCGCCGCCATCCCGGCGCAATCGCCGACGTTGTCGCCGACATTGTCTGCGATGGTTGCGGCATTGCGGGGATCATCCTCCGGGATGTCCTTCTCAATTTTTCCCACCAGATCCGCGCCGACATCCGCCGCCTTGGTATAGATGCCGCCCCCCACCCGCATGAACAGGGCCAGCAAGGTGCCCCCAAAACCAAATCCCAACAAAGCTTCATAGGCCCGCTCACCAAAAAACAAGAAGATCAATGTCCCGCCGAGCAGTCCCAACCCGTCGGTCAGCATGCCCGTGATCGTCCCCGTCCGGTATCCCAACTGCATCGACTCTCCATAGCTGCGCGTCGCGGCTGCGGCGACACGCAAGTTGCCAATGGTGGCCATTCGCATCCCGACAAAACCAACCGACCAGCTGAAGAGGGCTCCAACGAGAAAGGACACAGCGCGCCCCAGCCTGAACGCGGTCTCCGTACTGGAGCTAATCATAAATAAAAGGATCGTGAGGATGATAATGAGCGGCCCAATCTTCTTAAACTGAGACGCAAGATAAGCATTGGCGCCCTCCCGTACGGCAGACGCGATCTCCTGCATCTTAGGCGTCCCCTTGTCTGCCTTCTTGACCTGCTTGACCAGCATCAACGCGTACACCAGTCCGGCAATGGCAATCCCCAATACCGCCATCAGGCAGACAATTTCCAGACCGCTGTACTTCGGATCAAAAAAGACGGCAAAAGGTTTGAACGATTCGACAGGCGCTGAAGA
>CAZGMX010000035.1:0-1690 GCA_964526865.1 uncultured Actinomycetota bacterium
ATCCATCTCCTTGGCACACGTCGTCGCACTCGCCCTGATATCCCTGGCCTGCGGTTCTTTGATCCCCCATTCAATCATTGCCTCTTTCATCTTTTCATCCAAAGTCTCCGACGGTATAAATCGGTCCGCCGTATTGAAGGCGTGTTCCGCCTCGTGCCGGATCACCTCCTGCTCCAGCACCTCCACGATATCGTCCCTGGACTTGAATGGCATCTCCTTCAGTGCATTTTGAACAACGGCCGCGGCCGCTGTGCGCAATGTATCAATGCTGGGCCCGGACCATTTCTCCCACATGGGAATGGTCTTCTCCCCACGCACAACGGGAAGAATAAATTGATCGGCAAAATAACTGATCTCATTGTGGACGATGATAACCTTGTCGATAGACTTGTCATAAAACCCAAAGACATTCATCCCCACAAGCGCCTTCTTGGGTTCCACGATCAACACCTCGACCTTTTTCGTCTTGTCTTTGGATACTGATTCCGTCTTTCTTAGAATGCGATACACAATTCCATCGATGGTGATCTCTTCGCAACCGCGGCTGTCGGCGTCTTTCTGAAACGTTTCCCGTATCGATTTCGCGGTCATCCTCAATATCTCCGCCCCTCCGGGATAGGAGGCTGCGGGCAAATTGCTTTCCACTTTGTCACGATGAGCAGCATACAGTTCCGCTGCCCTCAGATAGTCCGATTGGCTCATTTTAATTTTTCCATATTCTTCCCAATAGCGGACAGAATTCAATCCCCTGACACCTGTAAGTCTCCCGCTTTCCAGTCCAGACGCCAATTCCTCCAGCTCCTCCACCACCATCCGCGCGATTGTTTCGGCGGATACGGGCAGAGGCCTCCAGGAGAAACCAGTGATCGGAGATCCCAATGAGACCGGGAATCCCAAGCCGGCAAGAAGCGCGAGAATCCATTCGCCGAAACCCCGTCTTGAAATGACGGCCCGGCCGGATGCTCGCCCCGCATCTTCAATGACGGGAGAGGGTGCGCCCACGGTGGGTTTTGGGGGTTGAGCGGACAAACCGCTCTCCGGCTGAACGGCCGGGGCGCCTTCCGCCGTCTCAAGCACCTCTCGTAATTTGATCGCACCCCCTATCAGAATTAAGGGCATCGCGGGATTGCTCTGGTCGATTCTCAGTACTCCTAATCTTTGCATCTCCGCCACCACCCGGTTGCGCAAATCCTGCCAACCGCTGGACTTCTCAAACTGTTCGCGAAACAATAGATCCAAATCCGGCACCTTTGCCTCCAACCTGGAGACAGCCGCGATGATCATGTCGTCTTGAGGATTCAATCCAGCCATTCCAAACATCTGGAGGGCAAACGCAATCGCAAAGCGGACTAAAACCCTTCGTTGAACAACCTCCGGGGCATATTTTGCATCGCGCCATTCATGCAATGCCTGTTCAAACACCCTGCGGCCTTTGTTCTCCCTGGCATAATGGATATTGACGCGCCGTCCCATCCCTTCAAAAAAGTTTTTGTATTCATCGTGTGCCGCGCCGCGGTCCGTCACAAGCACATATCCAGGCCTTTCCTCAAGAATATTCCTAAACAACCGGACCAGTGCGCGGTCTCTGAGTGCAGACGACCGCTCTCGCATCTCTATCATTTTTCGCGAAACATTCAAAAACAGATTCCAATCATGATTTCGCACCGCCCGGAAATAATCGGCATGAAGC
>CAZGMX010000035.1:1700-6491 GCA_964526865.1 uncultured Actinomycetota bacterium
CCGGCCAACCACGATTCAAAAGGAGCCTGCTCCAACACCACATCGATATGTCTGGAATTTGCAAATGTCAGCAGATAGTCCCCGTACCCTTTTATCCGAGAGAGATCCCCCTGAAAACGAGCCTTGGATTTTTGAAGAAATTGATCGTTTTTTTTCAGAAATGCTTCATAGACCATGCGCAATTGAGGACGAAGCAATTCGTCCTCCAGAATTTGATGATTGCTCCTGCGGGAACATTCCGGAAATACCTCCCGAAAATGATCATAGACCCCGTTGCCATACGGCGCGCTTTCCATCACAAAAATCACCTTCGGCCTGCCGTCGTTTCCCACGGGCGCAGTTTTGATGATGCCGTCCATGACGCGCGCCTGAAGTTCGGCATCTCTTTCGGTTTCATGTTCACCGTAGATGATTTCGATATCCGCCGCCCGGCTGGTTTCCCGGCCAAACCACCAGTTGAAAAGCCAACGCGTGCCGGGGAACCAGGCGGCTAAAGTTGCGGCTCCTGCGGCCAGCCCCACGCCCAGCGCCGTCCTGCGGGAAACCCCCGCCAACCCTACGGCATATCCGCGCGCATGATAAGGTTTAAATTCTTCATGGAGTTCGCTCAGAGGCCACACCAGCCGTGACCCGATAATTTCCCGTTCTTTTGCCGCACTCAGATCCCCTTTCCCCCGGTGAAACACTACGGCACGAATCGTCTTTGTACCCTTGTAGAAATCCACCACCAGCGCCCTGTTGTTCAAGTCCGCCCGGACTTCCAAATCCAGCTGGGCCGCCGAATCCTCCTGGACCTCCAAATCCTCTGGGGCCCAATATTTTTTTGCCTGTTCGGCAAACCGGCGCTCAAAATCCCTGCTGGGTTGCTGCCACCGTTTGCGGTCTCCAGCGTATTTGCTGTCAAATTCCTTGAGTAATTTGTCCAATTCTAAACGCGCCAGCACTTTCTTGAGATTACTTTTGGGCGCCAGGGCGTGCCGGCAAGACGCCGATTTCGTGTTCACGCCGGCACACACAGTCGCACCCGGACTTGCGCTCAGTAATAAACAAACAGCGCAAGACAAAGAAACCAACCTGAAAAACACAGATCGCTCTCGTCTCATAGCTAAGTTCCGTATCCGTAGGAAATTATATGCTATTTTGTGCGGTTTGTCAAGGGGGCCGGGGCATTTTTTTGGAATTCGGTCGGACGCGGCCGGTATGGAAAGGAGTTGCAAAAAAGACGGAGAAAACTTGCTTGGAAATTATTTTACCCCCGGGAGGATGTGTTTACTCAAATTTATCCGCGGGCTTTGATCTGGGCATATTTTTCTTTGATCAACTTCTGAAAAGACTTGGAAACCGTGTGCCAGTCAACAACGTCCACGCGAAAGGGCAGATTGGATTCTTCAAAAGCCTCTTTTAACTCTATGGCGATCTTCCGCGGCAACTTGGCCGGACCAATCACAGCCAGGTCCAGGTCGGAATATTTCCTGGCATTTCCCTTCACGCGCGAGCCAAAGGCCCATACCTCACAGGCCGGGACATGCTGCGCAAGAATTTTCTGAATCGTATCCCAATGGCATGCGGCAACATCAATCATTTTTCTCTTCAATTATTTTTAGAAATTTGCCGGCGTCCGCCGCAAATTTTTTAGCCACGGAAAAGACTTCCTCGGCAACGTTCTCGTTATAGATATGCGACGTCTTATTCCGCGCGTCGTGATATTCCATCCACAGATCGATGTCATCAATCAGGCCGCGCTCCGCAGCCAGCCTGAACAATTCCCTGCGCGAGACCCCTGCGACATAAGAACTTCCGAGATTGTTCCCCAGCCACCGCTGGATAAACTTCCAACACAACTCATACGTAAATTCAAAATTCTGGATAACCCCCGCGCGGATTGCGTCTTTTTGGGCGTCATCCAGAACGGCCATTTTTTCAGTCGAGCAAGCTGCATTCAGCGTCCGATCCAAGGAACCGACCGCTTTTTGCAGACTGCTCAGATCAAGAGCCATTTTTCCCTCCTAAAAAAATAGGGGACAGCGCCCTATTTCTATTGACATGTCATCACGAAATCGCCGTGTATCGTTCCAGGAATGGCGATCTCGTTGGGTAACCGCAATCTCCTTCAAGAAATAGGGCGCTGTCCCCTATTTTTTATCTTCGTCCACGACCTCGGCATCCACGATGTCTTCTTTTGGACCGGATCCGCCGGCGCCGTCTTTCTTGCATGAATCCCCGCAGGACTGCCCGCCGGGTGAACCGGCCGGCCCCTGGCCGGTCTTTTGATACAACTCTTGCGCCGCCTGCTGCCAGACCTTTTCCAGGCCTTCCGTGGAAGAGCGAATCTCCCCGATATTGCCGGCCTTGAGCGCCTCCTGCGTACTCTTCATGGCGGCTTCGAGCTTGCCCTTGAGGTCGGCAGGCACTTTGTCGCCGTATTCCTTGAGATTCTTCTCGGTCTGATAGACCAGGGAATCTGCCTTGTTCCGGACCTCCGCCTCTTCCTTCTTGGCGCGGTCTTCCGAGGCGTGCTCTTCGGCATCTTTCTGCATCTTCTTGATATCGGCTTCTGTCAGGCCGCTGGAGGCCTCGATGCGGATGGACTGTTCTTTGCTCGTCGCCATGTCCTTTGCCGAAACCTTGAGAATGCCATTGGCGTCGATGTCGAAAGACACCTCGATCTGCGGCATGCCGCGGGGCGCCGGCGGAATACCTGTGAGTTGAAACCGGCCGATCGTCTTGTTGTACGCAGCCATCTCACGATCCCCCTGTAGGACATGCACTTCCACCGTCGTCTGGGAATCGGCGGCCGTCGAAAATATTTCACTCTTACGCGTCGGAATTGTCGTGTTTCGCTCGATCAGCTTGGTACAAATCCCGCCCAGGGTCTCAATCCCCAGGGAGAGCGGCGTCACGTCCAACAGCAAGATGTCTTTGACATCACCGGTCAACACCGCGCCTTGAGTCCCCGCCCCAATCGCAACCACCTCGTCCGGATTGACTCCCTTGTGCGGCTCCTTGTTGAATATCCCCTGCACCAGTTTCTGGACCGCAGGCATCCGGATTTGACCGCCCACCAGCACGACCTCGTCGATATCCGAGGGACGCAGTTTGGCATCCTCCAACGCCTTCATCACGGGCCCCTTGGTCCGTTCCACCAAATCGCCCACCAGTTTTTCCAACTGGGCGCGCGTCAAGGTCACGTTCAGGTGCTTGGGACCGTTGGCGTCCGCAGTAATAAACGGAAGATTGATCTCCGTTGACAGGGAACTGGAGAGTTCGCATTTTGCCTTCTCCGCGGCCTCTTTCAGTCTTTGCAGTGCCATGCGGTCGGTGCGCAGGTCAATACCCTGCTCCTTCTTGAAATTGTCCGCCAGCCAGTCGATGATCCTCTGGTCGAAATCGTCTCCCCCCAAATGCGTGTCGCCGTTGGTGGAGAGTACCTCAAACACCCCGTCCCCCAATTGCAGGATGGAGATGTCAAACGTGCCTCCTCCCAAATCATAGACGGCGATTTTCTCGTCCTTTTTCTTGTCCAGGCCATAGGCCAGGGACGCCGCGGTGGGTTCATTGATGATGCGGATGACGTCCAGCCCTGCGATTCGTCCTGCGTCCTTTGTCGCCTGCCGCTGGGAGTCATTGAAATAGGCCGGCACCGTGACAACTGCCTTCGTCACCTTCTTGCCCAGGTAATCTTCGGCGGACTGCTTCATCTTTTGCAGAATCATGGCGGAGATTTCAGGCGGCGTATATTGCTTGTCACCGATTTTCACCACCGCGTCATTGTTGGGAGCATCCACCACTTTGTAGGGAACGAGTTTTTCTTCCTGCGCCACTTCCGCGTGTTTTCTTCCCATAAACCGCTTGATGGAATACACGGTGTTCTCCGGGTTGGTGACCGCCTGTCTCTTGGCCGGTCCTCCAACCAGTCTTTCCCCGCCCTTGGTGAAGGCCACAACCGAAGGCGTGGTCCGCCCCCCCTCATTGTTTGGGATGACGGTCGTTTCGCCGCCCTGCATGATGGCAACGCACGAATTTGTCGTTCCTAAATCGATTCCGATAACGGGTTCCATGTCATTTCTCCTTTAGCACTGACAATAATGGCAGCATTGCGGGCACGACAATCTGTGCAACATCATCCCCGCAGCCGCATAATACGTGATAAACAAAACAACGCCGATCATATTATTTCCCTCTTTCTTCATAAATTCCCTCATAAGTCCAACATCTGATATTGCAAGCAGGATGCCAATAGGTATATTTTCTATCCTGTTTGACTCTACGTACTTACGCGCTTGTCTGATTCAAGCGCCTGAGACATTATGTCGCGATCGCGCCCCACACGGTAATTCGGGGACAGCATACTTAATTTCAGTTACGTTGTAACTGGAATTAAGTATGCTGTCCCCGAATTTTGGTGAGGTCTTTTTTCAGCACCTCCACCAAGCGGGAATCCAACGTAAAGACGACAGGGCTGTCTTCCATCCGGGCCAAATAGGATTTGTCCGGCAAGACCTCGCCGACCAACAGGACTCTCGGTTTTTTCTCCCCCTCCAGCGTCACGGCCGCACGAACGAGAGACTTCTTCCACCCTGCGGACAATTCCTCCTGCGATCCCAAATATCTTCTGTATTTGAGCCGGCGCAGTTCCCACAGCATGGTGGACAAATTTGCCATGTCCACCTGCCGCCCCTTAACCTCGTGCTTTAATTTCCACGAGTTCCCCGCCGTGCCACCCGGCGCCTTTTTCTGCTCCAGTTCAAATACCCCCGCAGGATTGCTCAGAGAAATACCGGCCACCTTATC
>CAZGMX010000035.1:6501-20927 GCA_964526865.1 uncultured Actinomycetota bacterium
CAAATTCCATCACCACCTGATTTCTAAAATCCTCAGGACTCTTATGGAGAGATTCTTCCACCTCCTTTGGAAGGACATAGACGGCATCCCCGCCTGAAACCGCGGCATAGACATTTTTCCCTATCGTCGTGGATGCGCCAAACGTCAGCACGGCCTCCTTCTTCAAGGTCTTGACTTTCACGATCCGACTGGATTTGACCAAACCGAACTCTGCCAAATTCAATGCCGGCCCCTTTTCGGGCGGCGTCACAACACGGACGGCCCGCATGAATTCCACTCCCGCAAGTAAATTTTCCACGGTATCGGCGTCCGCCTCCATCGCAGTGGGCGCCGCCATCATCCAGCGGCCGTTTTTCTTTTCCAGCACGATGGCTGGAACCGGCGGAAATTCCAGACACAGTCCCGTGATTTCCGGACTCTGCACGTGCAGGACATTTAGATCCGGCTTGGGAACATCGTCCGATGCCTTTTGATGCCGCTCGAAGAAAACGACATAGACGGCAAGCGCGGCAAACAGGACCCCTGCGATTAGTACGTTTCGAAATTTCATGGGAAGGACAATCCTCTACCGGCGGCGGCGATACCGCACAACAATTCCCGCGACCACGCCGCCCAAGGGCATGCCCAGGACGGTGAACCAAAAAATCAACCGCATCTGTCCTGCGTTGAGCGTCATTTGCCGCACATCGCTCATTTTGGGCCCGATGGAAATCAGTTTTTCCCGGTGGATGAGCCAGTTCAACGAGTTGTTAAACAGATCTAGATTGCCGGCACTGCTCCACTGCGCATTGGTCAAGAAACTGCCGTTTCCAAAAACGACCAACCGCGTGTCCTGCCCCGTTTGGGCCTTGGCGTCAGCCCCGGCCGCTCTCTTGCCGAACTCCACGGGTCTGGACAGAGCCACTCCCAGGGACAGCGGTCCCTGCAAATCCTGGTCGGCATCAAACTTCGCCTGTTTGCTCGCCAAATCGGTCTCTCCCCAGGCCTCTTTGGACGTCCCCATCAATACCTGCACATCGCCTTTGGCGTCTTTTGCCGGCCCCACGGACCGGGCCAGCGACAAGATCACGGCGGAATTTTGCAGTTTTTTTGTGATTGGATGCGCGCTGAAATCATCCACGATGAGCATCGTCGGTCCAGCGAAAAACAGGCGCCGCACAGGATCCAAAACGATGTCGTTGTCCACGGCCACCCCCCAGGAGGCCAGCATGGACTCCAGCCCCGTCTCCGTCATGGGATCCAGCAGAAGGAGCATCTTGCCTCCGCGCTTTAAATAGGCGTCCAATTTCGCCGTCTCCGCGGGCAAAAATTTCTTGCGCGGGGACGCGATCACAACCGCATCGACCTCGGCCGGCACATCCCCGCTTTCCAGAGTCGATAGTTTCTTTACCACGGTATTTTCCCTGCGCAGATATTTTGCCAGCTCCGAGATCCCCGCGCGGTCCATCCCTTCCAAATCCCGCTCTCCATGGCCGGAGGTAAAGAAAATCACCGGCGGCCTGCTCTGTAAAAGATTCATGATGGCCGACGTAAAAGCCTCTTCCCCCTTGAATTTGGGCAGCTTCTGGGAGGGCATGAACGGGTTGTCGCTGGGCTCCGCCTCCTCCATTTCTCCGGCGCTCACCTGCTTTGTCTTGCCGTCCATTTCAAACAGGACCGAATTGATTTGAAAGGAATCAAGCTTCAACCGCCTGGCCAGCAATTCCACCTTTGCGGCATCCCGGTCCGGATCCACGTGCGTCACGGTGATGGTCCGTCCGCGGCCGGCATATTCCTCCAGGAGATTTTTCGCGTTTTGCTCCAGGACCGTGCCTGGCCTGAATAACGTGGTGATCACCAACGGTTCTTTTATGTTGGCCAAAACGGTGAGCGTCTTGTCGCTGAGGCTGTAAGTCTTTTCCGCGGTCCAGTCAAACCGATGGTAGTGCCGCATATTGATCCAGCCGGCGAGGACCCAGCATCCCACCGCAAGGGCCACCGCGAGAAAAACATTGCTGCCGCTTCGAATCTTTCTAGAGAGGCTGATTTTCATGGCTGGCTGTATTACCTCCACCGTCTGGATTCCAGCACCCGCACCGCCAAAAATAGAAACAGAATCGTCGTGGTCACATAATAGACCAGGTCTTTGGTGTCGATGATCCCCCGGCGGAAGGTATCGAAGTGCTCAAACAGGCTCAGATACGCCAGAATCTTTCCTGCAATACCCGTGGTGTCCTGCGTGGCAAAACTCAACACCCAGAATCCCAACAAGATTGTGAACGAAATCGCGGCCGCAATGATCTGGTTTGCCGTCAGGGCGGAGGCAAAAATGCCGATCGCGATGAACACCGCCCCTAGCAAAATCAGTCCGATATACCCGGAGGCAATCGGACCAAAATCCGGCTGGCCATAGACGCATAGAAAGACGACGTACATGGCCGTGGGAACCAGCAAAAACAAATACAACAGCCAGCCGGCAAAAAACTTTGCCAGAATGACGTCCCACTCGGTGAGCGGCGCGGTCATCAGGACCTCCAGCGTCCCGCTCTTCTTTTCCTCGGAGACAAGGCGCATCGTCAGCATGGGCGCTAAAAACAGGAGGATGACGGACAGATTGGCAACACAATAACGCAGGCTCGCCTCTTGCGTGGTGTTCAAGATCACGCTGAACAGGTATCCACCCAACAACAAAAACACCGTCAGCGCCACATACGCAATGGGCGAACAGAACTGCGACAACAACTCACGATACAACAGCGGCTTGATGGCTCTCATGATCCCCTTGATCCCCGTCTTGTCCCGGCGATTCCACCGGCTCCGAGGACTCGGTGGTCGTGATCTTCACAAAAACATCCTCCAACTTCATCTGTTCCCTTCTCAACTCGCGAAGAATCCCTCCGGATTGCACGATCAATTGCGACACCCGCTCCCGCAAGTCCTGTCCCTCTTTGGCTTGAATTTTCAAGGCGGTGACGCCGTTTTCCGTTTGACACGCAACGCTCAGAATTCCAGCCAGCATCCGAATTTGTCCGGAAATATCCGCCGGCGCCCCGCGGACCTCGGCATAGATTTCCGAACCACCCTGCATTTTGGCCACGAGGTTTTCGGGGGTATCCATGGCAACCAGCCGTCCCTTGTCGAGAATGATGACGCGCTGACAGACAGCCTCCACTTCCGGCAAAATGTGGGTGGATAACAAGATCGTCCGTTCTTTTCCCAGGTCCTTGATCAGGGCGCGCGTTTCGCGGATTTGATTGGGATCCAACCCGATGGTGGGTTCATCCAAAATCAGGACTTTGGGATCGTGGATCAGAGCCCCAGCCAATCCCACACGCTGGCGGTACCCCTTGGACAATTGGCCGATGATGCGGCTGTCCACATCCTGCAGTCTGCATTTCTCCAGCACATAGGCCATTCGGTCTGCCGCCTTTTGCGCGTCCAGCCCGTGGATTCTTGCCCGAAAAGCCAGATATTCCTTTACGCGCATGTCGTTGTAGAGAGGAACACTCTCGGGCAGGTATCCGATGATGCGGCGAACTTCCAAAGAATCGTCAAAGATGTCCATCCCGTTGAGGACGGCCGTGCCAGAGGTCGGTGGCAGATAGCAGGTGAGCATCCGCATGGTGGTGGTTTTCCCCGCCCCGTTGGGACCGAGAAATCCCAGGATTTCTCCCGAAGGAACCGTGAAACTCAGCCGGTCCACGGCAAGCGTCTTTCCAAACCATTTGGTGAGATTATCTACTTGAATCATATACAATACATTTTAGATTGCGACGGTAGCCCGGGTACCTGCCAAAGTATTGGCGGCGGTGTAGGTTAATGAAACACCCTCTTGAGATCGTACACATCTTGAAAATCAGCCGGAGAATCCTTGTTCGTCTTAGACAGGACGCCCTTTTCCACCAGGGCAAATACAATTTTTCCAAAATCCTCCGTAGACTGAATTCCCCAGTGCTCAAACACACTCAGCGCCATCGGCCCGTATGATTCTTTGCCAAATTTCACGATGCCGTCCAGCAGCTCCCTGCCCGTCACGTGCCGCCGGCGGCGAAGTTTTTCCTGCGTAAACTCCAGCGCCTCCAGCACAAATCCAAACGCCTCCACGGTGTAGGGCTTGCACATCTCGTGAAGTTCGCGAAGGGTCTCTTGGGCAAGATTCTCTTCGGCAAAATGGTCCTTGAATTCTTCGCGTGCGCTCATGGCAGCTTTTTATCCCCGCTCGTTATGACGTCCAAAAAAACCGTCTAGTTCCGCCATAATTTTCGAGGAGAGCGGAATTGTCGAGTCTGCGCCGCTGACTCAACTTGCTTTTTTGGGGGCTTTCTCTTCCTCTTCCACAACAGCCTTGGTAGCCACCTTGACCTTGCCACGTGCAATCTCTTCCAAGGCGATCAGAGCGTTGTTTTTTAGTTTGGTGTCAAGGAGCGGCTTTTGCCCAAAATTCAATGCCCTGGCTCTCTGTGCCGCCGCCACCACCAGCTTGTATCTGTCGGGAACAATTTTTGAAATGATATCGATACTCGGTTTGTCCGGCATGGTCCCTCGCTTTCTCTAAATTCGGCAAATCAGCGCCTATTGACGGCGTTGCCGACTGCACTACCCACTCACGTGTGGGGTTCATCCCCCCACCTGATTTGGCCCCGGCATGATTCGCGCCGCGGCTACAACGGCCGTTCCGGCCGTAAATCAGGTGGGGGAATTACTTCCCCTGCCTGAGGGCAGTTTAATACATGTCTCCGCCGTAGCCGCCGCCGTGAGGCATTGCCGGAGCCGATTTTTCCTTTTCGGGAATCTCCGTGATCAGCGCCTCCGTGGTCAACAGAAGGGCCGCAATGCTGGCCGCGTTCTGCAGAGCCGTGCGGGTCACCTTGGTCGGATCGATGACACCTGCCTTGAACATGTCTTCGTATTTGTCGTTCAGGACATTGTACCCAAGCGAATCTTTTTCGCCCAGGACACGCTGTACAACAACGGAACCTTCCAGTCCCGCATTGGAAGCCAGCTGGCGCAGAGGCTCCTGAAGAGCGCGTTTCACGATCTCCAGACCGATCTGCTCGTCCCCATCCAGCTTCGTCTTTTCCAGCGTACTCATTGCACGAAGCAGGGCCACTCCGCCGCCCGCGACAATGCCTTCTTCCACAGCGGCACGGGTCGCATGCAGCGCGTCTTCCACTCGGGCCTTCTTTTCCTTCATCTCCGTTTCGGTCGCCGCGCCGACTTTGATCACGGCAACGCCGCCGGCCAATTTCGCCAGCCTTTCCTGGAGTTTCTCCTTGTCGTAATCGGACGTGGATTCGTCGATCTCCTTGCGGATCTGGGCAATGCGGCCTTGGATGTCGGCCTTCGTCCCGGCACCCTCAGCGATCGTGGTATTTTCCTTGTCCACGGTGATTTTCTTGGCGCGGCCAAGGTCGTTCAACGTCACGTTCTCCAGGCGAATGCCCAGGTCCTCAGAGAGGAACCGGCCGCCGGTCAGAACCGCGATGTCTTCCATCATGGCCTTTCTGCGGTCGCCAAACCCGGGGGCCTTGACGGCGCACACCTGCAGGGTGCCGCGGATCTTGTTGACCACCAGCGTTGCCAGGGCCTCGCCCTCCACTTCCTCGGCAATGATCAAGAGAGGACGGCCGCCCTTCGCGACCTTTTCCAGCACCGGGAGAAGATCTTTCAGATTGGAGATCTTCTTCTCGTGAATGAGGATGAACGCATCCTCGAGAATCGTCTCCATGGTGTCGGCATTGGTCACAAAATAAGGGGACAGATACCCCTTGTCAAACTGCATCCCCTCCACGACTTCCATGGTGGTCTCGATGGTCTTGGCCTCTTCCACGGTGATCGTCCCGTCCTTGCCAACCTTGTCCATCGCCTCGGCGATGATCTCGCCGATCGTCGTGTCGTTGTTGGCGGAGATGGTGGCAACCTGGGAAATCTCTTTGCGGTCTTTCACCTTCTTGCTTTGTTTCTTGAGATCCTCCACCACCGTTTCAACCGCCCGCTCGATCCCCCGTTTCAATCCCATCGGATTGGAACCGGCGGTCACGTTCTTGAGGCCTTCACGATAAATGGCCTCGGCAAGGACCGTGGCGGTCGTGGTCCCGTCGCCAGCGACATCGCTGGTTTTCGAGGCGACTTCACGCACCATCTGGGCACCCATGTTCTCGTAAGGATCGGCCAGATCGATTTCCTTGGCGACCGTGACACCGTCCTTGGTGATGGTCGGAGAACCGAACTTCTTGTCCAACACAACGTTGCGGCCCCTCGGCCCCAGCGTCACCTTTACCGCGCGGCTCAACTGCTCCACGCCGCTCAAAATGGCGCGCCGTGCGTCGTCACTAAACTTCAACTGCTTTGCGGACATACATTACCTCCTTAAAAAATTGAAAACCGCCCGTAACTTCGGCGTCCCTTTCCATCTATTCAATAATCCCCAGTACATCCTCTTCCTTCATGATCAAGTACTCATCGCCTTCGATCTTGACATCCGTTCCGGCGTAGGAATTGAACAGAACCCGGTCGCCGGCCTTCACGTTCAGCGGACGCCTCTTTCCGTCCTCATCCACCCTTCCATCACCGACCGACACGATCTTTCCTTCTCTTGGTTTTTCCTTTGCCGTATCCGGGATGATGATTCCCCCCTTGGTCTTCTCTTCTGCTTCCAGGCGACGAACCAATATCCGGTCGCCCAATGGCTTAATCTTCATACTGCCTCCTCCTTTCATACACTCCTTAACACACTCAACACAGCGAAAACACTTTTCCCAAACCGAGCTTAGTGGTCGCTGCCAGCGAGACCTTATCTTGTCGTAGCAATTGCCATTCCAGCAAATTCTATGGTCTAACAGCGGGACACGAGGAATCTATAACTTACTAAAAAAAAACGAATTATGCAATATTTTAGTCTAAGAATCGCGCGGGGAAGAAGCTCCCGCCCATGACCCTGCTGGGAAATAATGTCTCACCGAGACACATAATTCGTAATTCGGGGGACAGCATACTTAATTCTAGCTACGACGTAGCTAGAATTAAGTATGCTGTCCCCCGAATTACACACGCCGATAGACGCCGATGGTCTCTTCCACCGCCTTCTGCCAGGAGAAACCGGCAATGCGGCGCTGGCCCAGGGCAATCAACTTCTCTCTGCGCTCAGAATCATGCAAAACAACCTGGAGGGAAGATCTCAATTGCTCGTCGCTTCGCGGGTCAAATATCAACGCGGCATCGCCCACAACTTCGGGCAAAGAAGCGCAGTCGGAGGAGAGCAGAGGCACTCCACAGGCCATCGCCTCCAACGCTGTCAGGCCAAATCCCTCGTAGAGGGATGGAAGAACCGCGGCTCTGGCCAAATTATATAAACCGGGCAAATCTTCCATGGGAACCTCTCCCATAAACCGGATGCAAGGGTCCGAACAGGCGGCGGTCAAGTCCTTGTCCCGCTTGATCCACTTTTTATCGATCCGCCCCACCAACAGCAAATCTTCTTGAATCAGATTTTTTGAGCGCAGTTCCCGAAAAACCCGCACAAGCTGACCCACATTTTTGTGCGGCTTGATATTGCCGACATGCATCACAAATTTGTTTGCCAAGCGGTATTTTTTTTGCAGGATTTCCAGGATCTGTGCGTCAAGGATGGGACGAAAATCCGGCGCGACCCCTTCGTGGATGACGGTGATTTTTTCCGGGTCCATCCCCACCCACTTCACCAGGTCTTTCTTGGTGTGATGGGAGACGGCAATCACGGCATCGGCCTTGTCTCTCACCCACTCAAAATTTTTCTGCGCATACCAGCCCTGGAGCATGCTGAAGAACTGTCCGCGATACACCAAATGGATCAGGTCGTGAACCGTCACAACGAGCCTGCCTTTTTTTACAAAAGGCACATTGTAGTGGGGACAGTGCCAAATATCCCACTGCTTTTTCAGGCGCCAGTATTCCAGGTGTTCCCACAGGCTGTAGATGGAACTCTTGAAGGGGTGTATCTGCGCCGGCGAAACATCCGGGAGGAATTGCGATAGGACATCCGGCTGGCCGTAAAACTGAAACGCAAGTCCTTCCACCGGCTTGCGCCTGGCAAGCCCCCACGCCAAATGACGGACGTACGTTCCGATGCCCGAATGGCGAATCATCCGGGCGTCCAGGGCAACGGTGTGATTCATTTTGCTCCTCCTTCGCTGAATCGATGCAATGCCGACACAATACGCTGGCAGGCCCTTCCATCCCCATAGGGATTTTTTCCGGCTTTGCGCCTGCGGAATTTTTCCGGGTGATCCAGCGCCTCCTGGGCACCCTTCACAATGCGATCAGCGCAAACGCCAACAACTCTGGCCAATCCCAGCCGGACTCCCTCCGGCCTTTCCGTCACTTCCCTCATGACTAGAATAGGCACTCCTAGCGAAGGCGCTTCCTCCTGGACTCCACCGGAATCCGTAAGGATAAGGGCAGCCTTGGTCATAAGAAAAACCAGCCGGTCGTACGGAAGCGGGTCCAGGAGATGAATGCGCTCGTTGTGGCCGAGGCAGCGCTGGACTGTGCGACGGATATTGGGATTGAGGTGGACGGGATAGACTATTTGAATATCGTTTCTTTGACGGACCAGTTCCTTCAGCGCCCCGCAGATCTGCGTCAACGGTTTGCCAAAAGTTTCACGCCGGTGGCAGGTCACCAATATCATCTTTTTTGACGCGCAGAGAAACCGCAGTTCCGGATACTGCCCGGCCAACAGATGCCGCCGGCAGTACAAGAGGCTGTCGATTCCCGTATTGCCCGTGACCAAAACACGGTTCCCCCGAATCCCCTCCCGCAAAAGATTTTTCTTGGCGGCTGCGGTCGGCGCAAAATGGAGGCCCGCCACCTGCGCGATCAGCCGGCGGTTGATTTCCTCCGGAAACGGCAGGGCCGGATCGTGACTGCGAAGCCCGGCTTCCACATGCGCCACGGCAATCCGTTCATAAAAGGCGGCCCACGCGACGACAAACGCCGTGGTCGTGTCTCCCTGCACCACCACCCAATCCGGTTTGGCACTGCGCAGAATCGCCTGCAGTTTGACCAAAAGGCGGTGGCTCAGACTCACCAGGTCCTGATTGTCGCGCATCAGGTCCAGATCAAAGTCCGGTTTGATTCGAAAGAGCCGCAGGACCTGGTCCACCATCTGGCGGTGCTGGCCGGTCAAGACCTGGATGAGCGTACAGCGCGGGTCCCGCGCCAACGATTGGATCAACGGCGCCAGCTTGATGGCCTCCGGCCGCGTTCCATAGGCAACCAAGACACAGATTTTGCGTTTTGATTCAGGCCGCAGGATCACAGTATTTCGCCTCGCATCATTCCTCTTCCCGTTTCTCCTTCACCAACGAAAATTGTTTTTGAAAATCGTCGTCGATCCGATGGGTCCGTACCGTGAAGAAAATTCGCACTAAAAGCACCAAAGGGACAAGAGCGACATAGACCCAGATAAAAATCCTGTCCGCCGGCCAGCCGAAAAGCGTAAGAGCAGCAGACAGCCCCAGCACATTCATGACAACATGGATTTCCGTGCATTTGTAAAGGACCGTGTAGCCTTTTTTCAGCAGGCGGATTTTGAATGTTTGGGAGTGGGCACAGGGAGATGCACCGGCCACCTGCCGGGTCCCCAGACAAACCGTTTTTCCGCCCCACTGAGCCAGCCGCTGATAAAACGCCTTGTATTTACAGTCGTTGAACTGCGAGATTCCCCCCATGGCAAGCGCGCACAAAAACCCAATCCACACCCACCCGCCGGCACCTGTGGCGTAAAACATGCGCATCCCCAGACCAAATCCCGCGGCGGAATGCACGAGGAAGTGAATCATATAATCCAGAAACGTGCCGGTCAGATCCGCCTCCTTGTAGTATCGGGCGACCTGGCCATCCACGTGATCCAGGAGATACCAGAGTTGAAGCAGGAGGGCGCCGGCAAAAAAGGCGCTGGCCGATGGAATAGCGATCAAGACGGCGCTTGCCAGCCCGCAGACAAGGCTCACCAGGGCGATGGAATCGGCCCGCAGGCGCGTGTGAAGAACCAGCCAGGTGACGTAGAGCGCCATGTCTCTGGTGATGTGACGCGCCATCCAATTCCCGACGGTTTTATAATCGGGTTTCTGACAGACGGCCCGCAGTGCCGCAATCGATTCAACGGCCATCGGTTCCCCCTCATGAATTCCGGATGACGCAGTACGGATTACGGATTACAAAAATCTCGCTCACCTTCCCCGGTGCCGGCGCCACCGGTCCCTGCCCCGATCACGGTCATGCCGGCCGCCGCGATAGCGCCCGCCGCCATGCCCGTTGGAATGCGATGCTCCATTGTGCGCTCCGGCATTGGGCGCGGCGCTCGCCGTCTGCAGACCGGCATCCTCCGCTGTTTGAACGGCCTCTTTGGAACCTCCCCGGCCGGAAGACTGTTCCCTGCGCAACACCGTAAGGGGCAAGAGTTCCTGCACACTGGCCGCCACCTTCTCGACGCTGATGCGCTTGAGACATTCCTCCTTCACGGGCTGATCGCACTCCTTCTTGTAGCAGGGAGAGCAGGGCAGGTCCGTGGAATACACCTTGATTCCCCTGCCATACAGGTCGATCTCCTGGGGGCAGGTAGATCCAAACAAAACGACCAATTTTTTCTTTCGGGCAATGGCCACGTGCATGCCAAAGGTGTCGCCACTCACCACCAGATCGCACAAATCCACGATCCCGCCGAATTGCCCGGTGGAATTGTTGGTGCCGCTGTTGTGCAAGGATCCCCGGCCGCGGTGGCGTCTGAACAGACCACTGTTCAATTCCGTTTCACGCGGCCCGCCCAACAGAACGATATTCGCATCATAGCCCTGGAGCACTTCAATGAAGGCACTCCAATTTTCCTCACTCCACCCCTTGCCCGCAAACTTTTCCCCCCAGCCCGTGTTCAAACCAATCGTGGGGTGACGCCGGTCCAGCCCCGTCCCCTTTGCCCACCATTTGGCGTACTGGACATCGTCCGGGGTCAATTCCCATTGATATTCCTCGCCGTTGTACGTCAAATCGCACATCTCCGCGGTGATCTGTTGATAAGTCTTCTGATTTGTCCTGAACTTGAGCTCATTGTCGATCCCCAGACGATAGGCGTAGTCTGCCTTCTCATCCAAGGCACAGACCGCTCCCTGCGGACCCCAGCCAAATCCCCGCTTGATTTTTGCCTTCACGACCGTTGCCAGCGCTGCCCCCGCCGCGTCCTTATCCAGACTCAGCATCAGGGCGAACTCTTCCGCGCTCAAGACCGCCCAGGCCCGAAAATCCAATGGCAGAAGGCGGTTGATCGCGGGGTTGCTTCTCAACAGCGCCAACGCCTCCGGTTCCGTCACCCACGTGATGTGCGCCGCGGGGTACACGTTGCGCAGGATGGGCAAAATGGGCGTCGTTCGCAACACATCGCCCAGCGCGCCCAGCTTGATGATCAATATCCGATTTTCCATTTTCGCAGACCTCCCTTAGAAGAGAAAATATCGTACATACAGATACGCGTGACAGATCACGATGGACTCCACCATGAGCGGGAATCCATATTTTAAAAACTCCTTGAACGTGATCTGATGGTGGTGTTCCTCGGCAATTCCCGCCACCACGATGTTTGCTGACGCCCCAACCAGCGTGCCGTTGCCGCCCAGGCACGCCCCCAGAGACAAAGACCACCACAGGGGCCCCGCCACAGCCGCGTGGCTCTGCCCAAGCCCCCTGGCCATCTCCGGAATGATGTTCTTCACCATGGGTATCATCGTCGCCACGTAGGGAATGTTGTCCACCACCGCCGACAACAGCGCAGAAACCCACAGAATGGCCATGGTCGTCGCGTGAAGATTCCCCTTGGTGAGTTTCAATACCTCCGTGCTGATTGTATCGATGGCCCCCACCTTGACGAGGCCGTCCACCAGGATGAAAAGCCCGATGAAGAAAAACAGTGTTGTCCACTCCACGTGCTTGAAGATGTCGTGGGGTTTGATTTTGGCGATCAACAGAAGCAGAACCGCCCCGCTCAGGGCAATCGCAGCCGCCTCCAGATGCAGCGCCGTGTGAAAGAAAAAACCCAGGATCACGATCCCCAGGACAACACAGCACTTTTGGAGGAGCGGTTTGTCTTTGATGGCCCCGGAGGCATCCATCGCCATCACCGCACACATTTTCTCAGGGACCACCAGCAGGGATTTGCCAAAGATGAACCGCAGTGAAATCACATACCCGATAAAAACCAGCACGATGACAGGGGTAAGGTTGAGAAGAAAGGCATTGAATCCCAATCCCGTCGCACTCCCGATCATGATGTTGGGGGGATCTCCGATCAGCGTCGCCGTGCCGCCGATGTTGGAGGCCAGCGCCTCCGTGATGAGATAGGGAATCGGCGTGATCCCCAGCTCCTTGGCCACAAAGATCGTCACCGGAGCGATCAACAACACCGTGGTCACGTTGTCCAGAAAGGCCGAAAGCAGCGCCGTCACCAGGGACAACAGCACCATGATGCGGAACGGTTTTCCCCCTGCCAGATGGACCGTTTTGATAGCGATCCACTCGAACACCCCTGTCCGCACCATGATATTGACGATGATCATCATGGCCGTCAGCAGGAAAATCACGTTCCAGTCCACGGCGGCAAAGGCCTGCTCCTGCGGCATCACCTTGAGGACAATTAGAATGCACGCGCCCCCGAGCGCCAGTATCGTGCGATGGACCTTCTCGCTCACGATCAGGGCGTACACCCCGGTAAAAACTGCCACTGCAATCCAAAAATCACCTGGAGCAGTCATTAAATTTACCGTACATCCTTTCTTCTGCACGGTTCCGGATGCACCATCACTTCGCTCACCTCGGGAAGCCCATTTTTCAGTGCGATTTCGACCTGATGGCAGATCTGGTGCACCTCCTCAAGCGAAATTCCCGCTTCCAGTTGACAGTGCATATCGACAAATACCTCGTCCTCCCGGCCCCTGGTGCGGATCTTGTGGCAGCTGATCACCCCCTGCACACTCCGGGCAATTTCCTCGATTCTCCTAACGTCCTGAATCGCCGCCCTGTCACAGAGAATCGCGGCGCTGTGTTTCACTATGTCAAAACCGGCGTAGGCAATGAAGAAGGCAATCAAGACCGTCACGATGGGATCCAGGATCGGATACCCCATCTTGATCGCCACCAACGTCACGAGGACGGACAAGGTGGTAAAAATGTCGGCCTTCGTGTGCGTCGCGTCCGCAACCAGAATATCGCTCTTCAACATTCTCCCTCTGCGGAATTCATATGTCATGACAGCAATATTAACCGCCAGCGTCACGAACATCACAACGAAACTTGCCGTGTTGACTTCGGGCGCAACAGGATGATGAAACTTCTCAATCCCCTCCCAGGCAAGATTGATGGCCACCACAAACAACATGGCGGCAATCGCCATCGAAAACAATGTCTCGAACTTTTTGTGTCCGTAGGGGTGCCCCTCGTCCTTGGGATGCGCCGCAAGATGGATTCCAACCAGTCCGATGATGTTGGAAGCGCCATCGGACAGAGAGTGAAATCCGTCGGCGGTCATACTGGCGCACTGCGTGAGATATCCATAAACTATCTTCGCGAACGCCACACCCCAATTAAAAACCAGGACAATAACCAAAACATAGCGGATGTGTCTAAATCTGAAATAGACTGCCGCGCCATCGGCTGTTTGCATCCCGTGATGATAGCATGTTGCGGCAAAGAGTCAAAACGGAGTTGATGAAACACGAGCAATGGGTCAGGAGAGGCACTTACGATCCTGTTGGGTGCACGTCACTGCGAGTTCCGGCGCGGTTCATGCCGGAACGACGAAGCTGTAAGTCCGCCGACGCTTCAGTGGCGGGCAATCTCGCAGGATGAGCAGTACCGTCGAGATCGCCACGTTCCCCGCCATTGGCTGGGAACTCGAGATGACGGTATGTCCCGGGACTCACGGTGACCTTTGGCAACAAAGACGCCGCCATTTTAGCAAGCAATCCTTTTTCTAAAAAGGCTCACCATCCCCGTCAGCGCCAAGAGCACTCCGAACACACACACCACGGCCGCTCCCGTCGGCAGATCCAGATAATAAGAGGCCGTCACCCCCAGCATGCTGGTAAGGGCGCCCAATCCCCATCCCAGCCATAACCTCTGTTTTATGCCGTTCGCCAGAAGAACGGCGCAAATGGCCGGCACCACCAGGAGAGAAAACACCAGCAGGACCCCGGCCGTTTTGACCGAAATCGTCACGACAATGCCAAACGACGTGTAAAACAACAGATCCCACCACCGCACCGCCATCCCCTTTTCAAACGCCCCCTGCGGGTCGCAGGAAATCAGCAACAGAGGGCGGCGCCATATCCAGTGGATCAGGCCGATCACGCTATAGACTCCCGCCGCCCACGCGATCTCCGGCCAGCTCACCAGGAGGATATTACCCACCAGCAAGTGGCTCA
>CAZGMX010000036.1:0-6569 GCA_964526865.1 uncultured Actinomycetota bacterium
AGACCTGTTCGCCCACGCAGGAGCAGGAGGCATCCACCCAATGGACATCTCCATAGCGGGTATTGCTGGCATGATGATCGACGTTGACCAGCAGGCAGCACGATGTCCCCACGGCTTTCAACACCCCCAAACGCTCCAGTGTGGGCGTGTCAAAAAGGAGGGCAACCCGCTGGGCGATGTCCTTGGGAATTTTGGCCTGTGCATACCGGATACCGGGAAGGTGGGCATACTTTTGAGGAACTTCATCCACCACCAGGCAGACATCTTTCTTGAGTTTGCGCAAAACAATGCCCATGGCAACGGCAGATCCCATGGAGTCCCCGTCCGGACTTTCGTGCGACACAACCACAAATTTGTGGCTGCTCCGGATGACGGAACATACCGCATCGATTCCCTGTCGTTTATGACTCATGCTCGTTCTCTTTTTTTTGTGCCGCATCATCTTCCTTGATTTTTTTGAGCACCGCATCGATGTGCATCAAGTGATCCAGCGAACTGTCCAGGATGAATTTGACATCCGGAATAAATTTCATGGAGAGTCTCTGTCCCAGTTCCTTCTGGATGTATCCCTTGGCCTTGATCAAGCTATACAGACATTTCTTTTTCTGACTCTCCGTTCCCATGCAGGAAATAAAGGCCTTGGCATGCCGCAGATCCTTGCTCACTTCTATGGACGTCACCGTGACAAAACCAAGCCCCGGATCCTTGATGTCGAATGCGAGGATC
Source organism: uncultured Actinomycetota bacterium (assembly GCA_964526865.1). Lineage (GTDB taxonomy): Bacteria > Auribacterota > Ancaeobacteria > Ancaeobacterales > CAZGMX01 > CAZGMX01. The sequence continues at coordinate 727 of CAZGMX010000036.1, forward strand.
TGGCTCAATTCACGACGCATCAAACTATTCACCTTCAGAATTCTACTTTTCATCACAACCCCTGCCCTTCGTCCTGACAGTCCAACACACGCGCGGAAACGTTGAAATCGCTCTGAACAGCGTGAAGGAGGCCTCTGAGAATGGATCTCTTGGATTTTAGAGAAGCAACTCCCGGCAATCTGATTTCAACCTGGGAGTCTGTCACCACGTCGGTCAATAAAAATCACAGCAGCTGGGCGGTCTTTTCCAACTGGTAGGCCTCGATCACATCTCCCACCTGGAGATCTTCCCATCCCGACAATTTGATACCGCATTCAAAGTCGGTCTTCACTTCCTTGACTTCATCTTTGAATCGCTTGAGGGCCCGGATGTCGCCTTGATAAATCACCTTGCCATCGCGCAAAAGACGGGCCTTGCCGTTACGAACGATTTTTCCATCCTTCACGAGACAGCCCGCGATGACCCCGGCCTTGGTGATGGTGAACACCTGCCGCACATGCGCGTGCCCGATCACCACTTCCTCGATCTTGGGTTCCAGCATTCCCTCCATGGCCTTGCGGATATCCTCCACGACATCGTAGATGATGTTATAGACCCGGATTTCCACGCCTTCTTTCTTTGCCAACTCCTTGATCTTTGCGTCGGCCTTGCAGTGAAAACCGATGATGATCCCGTTGGATGCGCTGGCCAGCATGACATCCGTTTCAGAGATGTCCCCCACTATGCCATGGATAACCTTGACCGCCACCTTCCTGGTGCTCTGTTCTTCCAGCGACTTCACCAGGGCCTCGACCGATCCCTGCACATCCCCCTTGATGATCAGTCTAAGTTCCTTGATTTCCCCTTCCACAATTTCCCGGTACAAGTCCTCCAGGGTCGTATGTTTGAACGAGCCCCACGATTTTTCGCGGATTTGATGCTGGCGAAGTTCGCTCAATCCCTTGGCCTCCCGTTCGCTGGAGGTGACATAGAATTCCGCCCCCGCCTCGGGCACACCACCCAATCCCAGGATTTCGACGGGCGCTGCGGGCCCCGCGGCACGGACTGCCTCTCCCCTGTCGTTGATCAGGGCCTTCACTTTTCCACTGTAGACCCCGCAGAGAATTGGATCTCCGGTGTGGAGCGTTCCATTTTCCACCAGCACGGTCACGGTGGGACCACGTCCTTTGGTCAATTTCGCCTCCACCACCACGCCGTTGGCGGGACGGTTGGGATTGGCCTTCAATTCCATGATCTCTGCCTGCAGGGCCAGCATCTCCAACAGGTGGTCCACCCCTTGACCGGTCTTTGCCGAGACATCGCAATAAATGGTCTGTCCGCCCCATTCTTCCGGCTGCAATCCCAATTCGGCCAGCTGTCGTCGAACCTTGTCCGGAGCCACATTGGGCAGATCGATCTTGTTGACGGCCGCCACGCTGGGAACTTCGGCCGCCGTGCAGTGATCGATGGCCTCTTTCGTCTGCGGCATCACCCCGTCGTCCGCCGCCACTACCAGCACGACCACGTCGGTGATCTTCGCTCCACGCGCCCGCATGGCAGTAAATGCCTTGTGACCTGGTGTGTCCAAAAATGTGATTTTTCCGGCCGGCACCGAAACCTCATAGGCTCCGATGTGCTGTGTGATCCCTCCCGCTTCTTTGGCCACCACTTTTGTCTTGCGGATGTAATCCAATAGAGAGGTTTTTCCATGGTCGACATGTCCCATGAATGTGACGATGGGGGGCCGGCCGCGCAAATCTTCCGGCCGGTCTTCCGCCAGATGAAATTCCGTTGTCGCCGGCGGCTTGGACTCCGATTTCTCTTCCCTCTTTACCACGATCAGATCCGCGCCGTATTCCCGCGCGACACGGACGGCCGTTTCGTCATCCAGACTTTGGTTGATGGAGGCAAACACCCCCAGGCTGATCAACTTTGCGATCAATTCGTTGGGCTTAACTCCAAGTTTTTCAGCCAGTTCCTTGACCACAATGGGAGAACGGATCTCCAGCGTTCTTTTTTCCACGACAGCAGGCACTGAAATTGGCGTGGTCACCTTGACAATTTTTTGCTGAATTATTTTTCCCTCATCCGCAATCTTGGCGGAGGGCACCTTTTCCCTGCCGTGTTTCTTTTCCCTGGTTTCATCCACGATCTTGGCAAGGTCTTTCTTGGGCGCCACATCCTCCAGGTCTTCCACGGGAATGGATTCCAGAGATCCTCCCAAAGGACGGACAGGGACAGCGCTTGATGGATGGGGCCCATGAGCGGATTTTGCGGCAGCGCCATGATCCACATCCGCTGGCAGGGCGTGGCCTGGCTTCACCGCCTTGTGAGGCGCCAATTTCGTTTTCAATTCCGGTTTTGTCTTGGAGGGAACCGCAAGGGCCGTCCGAACCAACACCACGACGTTCTCGTCCAAATTGCTCATGTGGCTCTTGACCTCGTATCCCAAGGCCTTGAGCTTGTCGATCACGTCTTTATTTTGCAGACTCAATTCTTTTGCCAATTCATGGACACGCATAAGTGTAACTGCCTTTACTCTTTGTCCCCCCATCTGCCCCTGGCCCCCTGGGCCGTGTCTGACCAGCGTGTTTCCGCCATAACCAGATCAGGCGGGGGAATTGTCTTTCTCTTGAGAACCTTTTTCATCCGCCTGGGGACCGGTGGTCTCCGGTTGGGGCGTTGCGCTCGGTGACGGATTTTCTTCTGCCGCAGAAACTGTTTCCCCGGCTTGCGCGGACGTATCGTCCTTCGCTGATTTTGCCGATGATTTCTTGCCGTGTGCCTTCTTGAATTTCGCTGCGGCCTCAAGAATCTTCTTGGCGCTCTTTTCTCCAATCCCAGGAACCTTCACCAAATCCCCTGCTTCCGCCGCGAGCAATCCCGCCAGATCCGTAAAACCTGCCTCCACCAGCGCCTTGGCGGTCTTGGGGCCGATGCCAGGGATGTTGGTCAGGATGCTCTTGGCCTGCTCGATATCCTGCGGAATCCCAAAGATCTTCCGTTCCACTTCCTCCTTGGTCACTTCCCCTCCGGCCTTTCTCACATCGACCTTCCAACCCGTAAGTTTGGACGTCAGCCGCACGTTCTGCCCCTTCTTTCCAATGGCAAGAGAAAGCTGGTCGTCCTCCACCTTGACCAAAACGGAGGAATCCTTGTCGTTGACCGTGATTTCCCTGAGTTTTGCCGGACTCAGGGCATTTTCCACAAACTTGGCAATCTCTTCATCCCACCGAACAATGTCGATCTTTTCACCGCTCAACTCCCGGACAATGTTCTTGACGCGGGATCCCCGCATACCCACGCAGGCCCCTACGCAATCCACTTTTTCATCAGCGGACCAGACAGCAATCTTCGTCCGGTACCCTGCTTCACGGGCAATGGCCTTGATCTCGACCGTGCCGCCGCTGATCTCAGGAACTTCCAGATGAAAGAGTTTGCGGACCAACTCGGTCGTGGCCCTCGACAACAGGATTTCCGGCCCCCTGGCGCTGGTCTTCACCGATGTGATCAACCCGCGGATCCGGCTGCCCACCGCATAATCTTCTGTCGGACATTTTTCCTTGTATGGCAATACGGCCTCGGTCTTTCCCAAATCCCCGATCACGTTGCCGTGCTCATAGCGCCGGACAATCCCCGTCACCAGGTCGCCTTCTCTGTTCTTGTATTCGTTGTAGACAATTTCCCTCTCGGCCTCCCGAATCTTTTGGATGATGATCTGCTTGGCCGTCTGAGCCGCAATGCGGCCGAAGTTTTCCGGGGTTACCTCCACCTTGACGGATTCGCCAAGGGCGGCATCCGGTTTGACAGTCTTGGCCTTTTCCGGTGTCCATTCCGCATCCGGATCCTGGACCACCTCCACCACCAAATATTCAGCAAATGTCCTGATTTTTCCCGTCTTGCGGTCGACTACCACGGAGAGATTCTTGGCGTGCTTGACCCCTTTTCTGCACGCGGACAACAAAGAGGCCTCCACCGCCTGAATAAGAATCTCCCGGTCGATTCCCTTCTCTTTGTGCAAATATTCAAGTACCGCTATCAATTCGCCATTCACGGCCGTCGCTCCTTGCTGCAGCGTTACAATGACAAAACTCCACATCCCGAAAGCAAAAGAGTGGGCCATCGACCCACTCCGCAGGTACCACTCCTGTAAAGAAGGATAACAAAAATGGTTGTAAAGTCAAAGAAAAAAATCATATCATGTGGCGGCGCATGATCATGCGCCGGAATGGAGCGAGGGAGACATGGAACCGCCGGTCAACAGACTTAAACTTTATCAGGAAGCAAAAAAAATTGTCGAGGCCCGGATCGGATTTTTTATCCACCTGGGGATTTATCTGGCTGTCAATTTTCTACTGTTCCTGATCAATCTAACCACGCTGGAAGACACCGACTATTGGTTTGTCTGGCCGGTTATTTTTTGGGGAACGGTCGTTCTGATCCATGGTGTATTTGTCCTGTTTTTCACAGCCCATAACATCCGCCGTTTTCAGGAAAAAATCCAAGGCTGGAAAGCCCGTCAAATGCTGATGGGTCTAGGCCTGCACTGGAGCCTTTTCATCCTGCTCAATCTCCTGCTGCTGGCGGCCAACTATTTGACGGCCCGCAGTTCGCCGGACGTTGACTACTGGAGCGTATGGATCATTTTTGGCTGGGGAATCGGTATCGCCTTCCACTCCATCTGGGTGTATCTCAACAAGGACCACAAACTCAAACGGTGGAAACGCCGAAAAGCCCTGCAGATATTGGACAAATGGGGAAAACTGCCGTGATTGTGTGACTGTCATCGCGATTCCCCCGCCTCTGGCTGGGGGAGAAGCGATCTCGCCGGATTAAACTACACAGCGGTTGTCTTAGGTTTCTTCGAGGCCTTCCAGCAATTCTTGTTACAGAAATACTTGTTGTCCCGGTAATACCAGGTCTTCTTCTTGAGATTCTTGCTGCACTGGACACACTGTTTGGGACGGGACCCTTTCCCTTTTCCTGCCACAGGGGCTGACGCGGCCTTCTTCTCAGGCTTCGCTTCGGGCGCCGCCGCGGGCGATGATGCAGGGGCCGGTGTGGAAACCGCGGGCGCCTGGGCCGCTTCAGGAGCGGGAACCACATCCTGCTTCGGCTCTTCCTTCTTGGACTCTTCCTTCACTTCGTCTGCCATTGTCTCTCCTTTTTTGAAACAAGTGATTCTACCCTTTGTTGAAAACAAATCAAGAATTTTTTACGGAATCAATACCCGCGAGGAAACCGGCCCGGGACGGCGGTGGATGTCGCCATGCTGCCCGCAAGTCCTTCGCCGCGGCTTGCCGTCAGACGGACATCGACGATCCGGTTGGCCGCCTCACGGGCGCCGGCCACACTAACACGGATGTAGTTTGCGGTAAATCCCTGGCGCGCGCCACCCGCAAATTCCCTGCCCTCCAGAAGCACCTGCATGGTCCGTCCCACATAGCGCTTGCGGCGGGACAGGCCCCATTGCCGGGCGCATTGCTCAAGTTCGGCACAGCGCTCCTTAATGATTCGCGATGGGATCCTGTCTGGAAAAGCTTCGGCCAGTGTCCCGGGCCTGGCGCTGAAGGGAAACACATGCACCTTGAGGAACCCCATCCGGCGGGCAAACCGCAGGGTGTTGTCAAATTGCTTTTCGGTCTCCCCGGGGAATCCCACGATGATGTCGGTGGTAATTTCCACATCCGAAAAATGGTCCCGCAGACATTGGACAATCTGCTGATATTGCCCGGGTGTATAGCGGCGTTTCATGCCCCGGAGTATGTGTTCGTCCCCGCTCTGAAGCGGCAGATGAAAATGGGGACACACCTTGGGCAGACAGCTCAAACGGCGGATGAGCTGGTCTGAAAAATACATCGGCT
>CAZGMX010000036.1:6579-12776 GCA_964526865.1 uncultured Actinomycetota bacterium
TCGGCTCCATCGAACTAAAGCGGATGCGCTCGATTCCTTCCACGCGGTGGATATTCTCCACCAGGTCCGCGAGCGTCCCGCCCTGTCCATCCGCTCGATGGTTTGACCCGCGGCGCCCTACGGACAAGGGGCGCGGCGATATGCCGGAGTAATTGCCTGCGTGGACCCCTGTCAAAACAATCTCCCTGTAACCGCCGGCCGCCAGAGTTTTGACTTCCTGAAGGATATCCTTTTCCGCACGGCTGAAATTGGGCCCGCGCACATAGGGCACACGGCAATAACTGCAAAACTCGTCACAACCGTCCTGGATTTTGACAAAGGCCCGGCAATGCTTTTGAAAACCTTGAATGCCTTTGGGAACCGGTGGATTAAGAGACAGATCTTTTTCGATCCAGACAGAATAGAGATCCAATAACCTGGCCTTGTCTTGGTTGGCAACAACGAGACCGACACCGGGCAGGAAATCCGACCCCTGGTCTTTGGCGCTGACGGCGCACCCCGTAACGATGACGGTGACTCCAGGACGAACTTTTTTTATCTTGCGCAAAATCGCGGCGCACTCCCGGTCCACCTGCCCTGTCACCGTGCATGTATTCAGGACAAAAACATCCTCCGCGGCGCCCGCTCCCGGCACGCTTTCCCAAGGATCAGGCCTCTCCTCATAACCCGCCGCAATAAAGTGCTCCCGCAGCAATTGGCCGTCGTATTGATTGACCTTACAGCCCAGCGTATGGATGCTGAAAGTTTTCATCGCGGCATGCGCGTCAGTATCCATCACGGTCGCAGGAAGCGTTTTCCAGCTCGTACATCACCAGGGCGCTGGCAATCAGCGCGGCCGTTTCACTGCGAAGGATGTTGGCCCCCAGGCCAAATGTGACAAATCCATGGCGCCGGGCCGCATCAACTTCGGACACGTCAAATCCTCCTTCAGGGCCCACGGCCAAGAGGACTTTCCACAGTCGATTTTGCGCCTTCATCCGGGGCGCGATGCTTTGGACCCAGGATCGAAGCAAAGCGCCGGACCGTCCCCCCTGGGTTTCCCACGCCAACAGTTTTGCGTCATACTCCATGGCATGGGATAAAAAATCCTCCCACGAAATGGGAGGATGAATGGGTGGGACAAAGACCCTGCCGCACTGTTTGGATGCCTCAACGGCGACTTTTTCCCACTTGCCGGCTTTTTGTCCGGACGCTTGTGCAATGGTCCTCCGGGTGATCAGAGGCACAATGGCATGGACTCCCGCCTCCGTCACCTTTTGCACGAGCCAGTTCATCTTCTTGCCTTTCAATAAGGCCGCACCCAGTGTCAGCACAAATCCGGCCTGCGCGGACATCCGTTTTTCCTCCACGATTTCCAAGACAGCATTTTTCTCCGTGACACTCTGAATGCGCGCGCGATAAGCCCCGCCCTCCCCATCGAATGTATCCACGATCTCCCCCTCTTTTTTTCTCAGCACATGCACGAGGTGATGAAAGGGGTCGCCCGCCAAAGCAACCCGCTTTCTCTGGGAATCAATCCATTGCTTGGGAATAAAAAGCTGCCGCATAATAATTAGTGACAGCAACCAATTTCTCTGTTTTGCCGCATGGAGGAGAATGTTCGATTTGAGGCTCTAGAATTTATTCAAGACAATGGTACTTGAAGAAAATGGTTGCTGTCACTATTTTATCCGCTTTGCCTTTTCCCAAAAAGACTGGGTCAGGGGATAGATTCTGTTTCCGCCGAGCTGGGAGAACCGCGAGAGCAGCTGCCGCTGTTCCTCCGTCATGCGTGTGGGCGTCTCCACCACCACATGGATAATGAGATCCCCGCGGCCATAGCCGTGGACATTGGCAATGCCGCGTCCTTTCAACCGGAAGGTCTTTCCGCTCTGCGATCCAGCAGGAATCTTGATTTTGGCCGTTCCCTCCAAGGTCGGCACTTCCAACTCTCCGCCCAGAGCCATCAACGGAAGTCCCACAGGCACCTGGCAGATCAGATCGTCTTCGTGGCGCTCAAAAATGGGATTGGGCCGCACCGCCAAGACCACATACAAATCTCCCGGCGAACCGCCGCCCATTCCCGACTCCCCGGCGCCGCCGACTTTCAACCGCGAACCGTCTTCCACACCTGCAGGAATGCGGACGGTCAACTTTTTCCGCTCCGGGACACGGCCCTCTCCCCGGCATTTCTTGCAGGGATTGCTGGTCACCTCGCCCGTTCCCCCACAAGTAGAACACGTGCGCATCATTCGAAAAAAACCGCCGCCTGTGTGGATCTGTCCCCGGCCCCCGCATGTCTTGCAGACAGATTTTTTGGATCCCGCCTCAGCTCCCCCACCGCCGCAGGCCGAACATACCCCCAGGCGTGGAATTTCGATCTCCTTGCTGCAGCCAAAGGCCGCGTCTTCAAAAGAAATTTCCAAATCGTATCGCAGGTCTTCGCCGTCATATCCCCTGGAACGCCGCCCGCCGGCTCCGCCACCCCCGCCAAAAAAGCTCTCGAAGATACCGCCTCCCCCCTCGCCAAACGCCCCCATAAAAGTTCGCAAGGCCTCTTCCAAATCGATCCCGCCATAGCCCTGAAATCCACCTCCCCCGGCGGAGCCCGCTCCGACGCCCTGATGGCCAAACTGGTCATAACGGGTCCTTTTCTGGGCATCGCTCAAGACCTCGTAGGCCTCGGATACTTCTTTGAACTTCTCCTCTGCCTCTTTGTTTCCCGGATTGCGGTCCGGATGATATTTCAGGGCCATCTGCCGGTAGGCCTTTTTGATCTCTTCCTGGCTGGCGCCCTTGCCCACCCCCAGGACTTCGTAGTAATCCCGCTTGTCCATACTATGGTGTTTCCTTTTTGACGGAATTTGTTTGTTCCGAAACGGTTTCGTCTTTTGCAGGGGGATTGTCCACCACCTTGACCAGGGCGTGCCGGATCACCCTCCCGTTCAAGGTGTATCCCTTCTGGACTTCTTCCAAAATCGCATGATCGGGGTGGTCTTTGCTTGGCACGTGGAGAACCGCCTCGTGTTTGTCCGGATCGAATTTTTCCCCCACACACGAAAACGAGGAGAGCCCCACCGATTGTAGAAAACTCTCCACCTGCCGGTCGATGAGCGACAGACCTTCCTGCATGCTCTTTGCATCCGACTGGGACCCAATCTGCGAAAGCGCCCTCTGCAGACTGTCCACAACGGGAATCAGCCCCCGGATGATTTGGACTTGGGCATATTCCACCGCCTGCGTGCGGTCTTTTATCGACCGCTTTCTGTAATTTTCGAGGTCTGCAACAGCCCGCAGATACCGGTCATAATATTCTTCGGCCTTCGACGCCTTTTCCCGAAGGGCCTGGAGGTCCACATCTGCTCCCCCGGTTTTTCGGGCACCGCCGTCTGTTTGTTCCTTTTTATCAGTGGAATTTTCCTGCGGCACGGTCTTCTCTGGGGACACATCGCCTGCCTTTGCGGCCGCCGAAGTGTCCGGCCTGTCTGACGGAGAATCCGTTTTGTTATCGTGATGCCTCGGTCCCTTCATCATGCCTCCCGTCCTCTACTCCTAAAAAAAATCCCCGATGTCCGAGCACCAGGGATTTCGCTTCGCATAAAAATAGGATTGAGTGGGCGTGCCTTTCCGCTCACACCCCTGTGTAATCGTTCCCGTCCACACCCTGATGATTGTATCCGTAGCCGTTGTTGCCATCGCCGTATCCGCCGTAATCGTTCTCATAGGCGCTCCCGCCATGGCGGTATCCCGTGTCTCCATAGTCGCGATAATAATCTCCTCCCAGCAGGGAGTGCACAAACTTGATTCCCCTGCCGCCGGCCTCCCCAACAAGTCTCAGGGGCACGGAAAGAATGCCGTTTTCACCGATGATTTCAGCGGCAAGATCCCGCGCAAAAACTCCCGGAACAAAGACACTCCAAGAGAGAAGGAAACACACCACAAAAACACCGGCAATCTTCTTCACCATGCCCTCCCGTGTCGACATCCAAAATTCTCAGGCGCAGCAAAAAACCGCGATTTATTTTTTCCTAATATACTAATCCGACGGCAATTCTGTCAAGCCAAATGCGCGTCACTGGTGGGAATGATTCAGTCATAGGGGGTGTCGTGGTTCCTGAACGCATTTTGTGTCGTACAGGATAGAACAACCGCGACCAAACTAGATTACCCGCATAGCGATCCGCTCGATGAAAGCGGCTTCGTACGACGCATAATTGAATCCAATCCCCAGGACGGCGGCGACAAACGCATTGAGATGGATCCCCAGATTGGGAAGACCGTAATAAGGTAGAGCTGGATCAACAGCGGCGTACCCCGGACAACCTCGATGTACGCACTGCAGGGAATTCTCACGGCGGCGGGACCATAGGTCTTGCCAACGCACAAAACGAATCCAACGAATACCGCCAACAGCATGGACAGGCAGGAGATGACAACCGTCATAACGGCTCCATGGAGAATCAGGGGCAAATATTTCAAGAGGGGGATTTTTTGCTGGGACAATTTGAGTTTTCCTCCCGCCGCCTCTTTGAGTTTCTTTTGACTCTTCGTCCACATATTCCACTGCCGGTAGATTTTCTCCATCTCGCCGGAGCAGATGAGTTCGACGAGGGCGCCGTCGATTTTTTCCTTGAGGACGGGAGAGTCCTTGCGGATCCCGGCGGCATAGATCCCCTCCCCAACCGGGTCGCCGACATTCTTCAACCGCGGATGGGGAGTGATATACCACGCGGCAATGGGAACATCCTGCAGGGCGGCGTCGATGCGGCCGATTTCCAAATCCCTATACACCTCCACGGGGGTCGGATACGGCACGTCATGGACACGGCCGTCCTGTTCGAGAATTCGCTGGGCCAGCGTGGCGGAAAGCACTCCCACGCGACGGCCGCGCAAGTCCTCAAATGCCGCGATGTTCGCCTCTTCCGTCCGGACGGGAACCTGCTCTGAAAAAAATAGTACGGGACAGAAAAATCGATGGCCTCCATCCGCTCCGGGGTGATTTCCAGGCCGTTGAATATCATGTCGTAATTGTCACGCAGCAACGCCGGAACCAGTTGATCCCATGGGACGACCACGAGTTTCGGCGTGACATGCAGACAGCGGGCAACCGCCTCCATGATGTCGATCTCAAAGCCGATGATTTTGGATGGGTTGTTCGGGTCCGGAAACACATAGGGGGCGCCTCCATTGACGTCGGCCCCCCAGCGCAGTTCCCCCGTTTTGGAAACGCGGTCTCACGCCTCTCCGGCATCGAGGAGAGAGAGAAAAAGAGACGACCCCGCAGCGGCGGCAATGAGTGCCGCCGTAAAACACACGCGCACCGGGCGAACATTCATGCCCGCCATTGTACGAAATTTTTACGGCATGTCATCAGTTGTTTGCGGGATGTTTGCACAATCAGACCGTGGCTGGAACGGGATCACCACAGACAATTTCCCACCGAGACACGCAAGCTCATGAAATAACGAGTTGTCGAACAATATAAAAAAGCTATAATCCAACTGTGCTCACGATAAAAGACAAAAGAATCATTCAGGAAATTTCGCAAAAATATTGCGCCAAACGTGTGCTGCTTTTCGGCTCAAGCCTCGATCCAGCGAAAGAGAATCGCGACATCGATGTGGCTGTGGAGGGTGTGTCTCAGAGAGATTTTTTTCGCTATTACGGCGATCTTTTATTCGCGCTGTCAAAACCAGTTGATTTGATTGATCTTTCCGGCAAATCGAAATTTATCGATCTCATCAAACAAGAAGGGGTATTGCTCTATGGCCAGCCATGAGGCGCGAATTGAAGCAGAGTATGAAGCCATAGAAAAGATCATCTCGTCCCTTCCCTCCTCTGACAAACTGTCACAAATCAATGAACTGGAACTAGCAGGCATTGCCGCTCTGTTGCACAATTTTTACAACGGCATTGAAAACATATTGAAACAGGTTTTTCATGCGAAGAATTTAACCGTCCCACAAGGACCTTCATGGCATCAGGAATTGCTGCTTGCGGCAATAAAGTCAGGAGTTGTCTCACAACAAACCGGCGAAGAATTAAAGCGATTTCTTGCCTTTCGTCATTTTTTCAGTCATGCCTATGCCTTGGAATTATATCCGCATAAAATGGAACCACTTGTGGCAGACATCCAGTCTGTTTTTCATCAATTCAACAAAGACATCGAAAACATTCATTGCTGATTACTGAACATCCCCTCATACAAACATGCTAAA
>CAZGMX010000036.1:12821-20892 GCA_964526865.1 uncultured Actinomycetota bacterium
CTGCGAACGCGCTCTGGAAGTCCGAAAAAACATGCGCGGCGGGCCCGGCGAGGTCACGATCCGGCATTATCTCAAGAAAGAGGAAATCCACGCCCCCTGCCGCCTCTGCGCAGAACTGATCCTGCCTCCGGGAACGGGCATCGGAGTGCATGAGCATACGGGCGAAGACGAAATCTTCATCATTCAACAGGGCAAAGGTGTGATCAGTCTGGATGGCGAAGAAATTGAGGTGCAGGCCGGAGACGCGGCCGTGACCGGCAGGGGCGGCACACACGCCATCCGCAACACCGGCGACGAAGACCTCAAGATCACCGCGATCATCGTCCAATACCCCGTGCCCTCGCCCACTTCTTAGTTTATCCGGTCATGAGCGGCGTCTTCCCTAAAGAATTACTGGTCCCATCCCGGACCATTTTCCGGCCGGGCGCAGTCCGGGACATCGCCAAGGAAACTCTGGTATTCGGCCCCAGAGGCCTGATCGTCCACGGCCGTTCCTTGCAGGCAAACGGAGAGAAAGAAAAAATCCTCGCGTCTTTTTCCCCGGGTGCATCCGTAGAAACTTTTTGCAGGTTGGCGGGAGAGCCGACACTGGAGGAGACAACCGCGGTAATCCAAGCGGCCAGGGCCGCACGTGCAGACTGGATCGCCGGCATCGGAGGCGGCAGTGTGCTGGACCTGGCCAAGGCCGCCGCGGGACTGTTTCACGCCAGTCAGTCCCCTGTCTATTACCAGGAAGGCGAAAGCCTTGAGGCACCGGGAATCCCCTTCATTGCCGTTCCCACCACAGCGGGAACGGGTTCGGAGGCCACGCCCAATTCTGTACTCATCAACAGGGAAAAGAAGACAAAACTTTCCATCCGGGACAGGCGTTTTATGGCGCGCACCGTGATCCTTGATCCGGATTTACCGAAAGGCATGCCGCACGATGCGATGGCCTATTCCGCCATGGATGCCCTGGTCCAGGCCTACGAATCATTCACCTCCCGGAACGCCACGTGGTTCAGCGAGAGCCTGGCATTGAAGGCCATCGAACTGGTGAACGGGAATATACTGGATGCCTGCCTCAACGGACGGAAAGAAAATCTTGCGCCGCTGCTGCTAGGCAGTTATCTGGGAGGAATCGCGCTTGCGTCCTCGCGGCTGGGTGTCATCCACGGCGTCGCCCACCCGCTGGGCGTCCTGTACGATCTTCCCCACGGATGGATCTGCGCGGTGTGTTTCCTCTCCTCCCTCCAAATCAACCGGGAGGCCATGGGAGACAAATACGACCGCATGGGAGACGTGATTGGAATGGACTTGCAAGAGCGGGTGAAACAACTGTTGTCCGAACTAAAAATCAGCTCGCCCTTTCGCGGCAAGGTCCTCATCGAAAAACAAAAGATCATCGACGAAACCCTCGCCTCCGGCTCCACGGCGGCAAACCCAAAACCAGTGACGGCCGCGGACGTGGAGCTAATATTGAAGGAGATTTTTTGAGGAGACTGCTTTTTGAAATCTTGACAAAGAATATGCGCTGCATCATCGCTACAACATCGTTTCCAATAAGCGCGATGCATCCTCCCCGCACTGTTCGCCTTTGAGCAAGAGGTAAATGTCCCAGAGAGACAACTCTGATTTCCAAAACATGCGGTCGCGCGGGAAACGTTTCTTGAATTCCTTTTCCAGCCCGACTTTGCGCCAGAGGTCTTCTGCCCGCTTATAATCACGTTGTAAAAGTTCGTACAACCCCAAATCACCATTGGGAAGGCGATTTTCACTGTGCGGTATATTCATCGGCCGTTTAACGGCCTTTGCATCTATTTCTAACCTAATACGCAAAACTGCTGTTTCAAGACTAAAGGAATATGCTTTGCGAAAACTCTGGCAGGCCCCAGACATATCATCGGATAGGGTCAGCAGATCCAACACATGTATCTTTGTTAGAAAATCATAGACAGGCTTCTGCGCTTCGGGTGAGGGCAACAGTTCAGAATCAAAAATTCGGGCTGTGTCAGGATGTGCACGCAAGACGTCTTCCAACGATTGAGGGCCATTCTCGGAGAACTGAACACGGAATCGACGTGACAGATATTCTTTGATGCAGGGAAGCCTGAAAACTGCCAAGGCCGTCTCCAATCTGTTCGATTTTACCGTCAAGAACTGCTCCAAGATGGGGAAGACGACATCCCTTTTTGCTAACCCCAATTGCTGACTTTGAATCGCCCCTTCCAACATCGGATACAGACCTTCCTCGCGTGCGCGTTTGGTCTTGATGAGACACCATCTGTGAATTGCATATTTTGCATAAAATGTCTGCAAATCAACTTCCCTGAACAAAGCGGAATTCGTGCGAACAAATTCCTGCAACTCCTGCGGGGGCATACTGGAAAATAGTTCCTCAAAGTCAATCGTGTTGGTCACAGATTCTGTTAGAAGTCCTCCCCAATAAGTCTGACGGCGTCTCAAATCTTCATCAATGCTGTTAATCCATTGCGAGGCTTGCACTTTCTTTTCGTGAAAAACACTGATCGCTGCTGGTGGTAAAGGCGTGGATTGGAGCCACTCCTCCAGTTTTGCTAAATGATGCCCGATCAGGGCACGGCCCATCTGAATCTGTGACATCCTATGCCTAACGGAGTTTGTACTATAGTTTTTCATCAGATGATTCAGGAGTTGATCGAGTTGACCAAAGCGAAAGGCTTGGCCGCTTTCAGAGCACAGATGACTGCCATAAGAGACGCATGGATATTGTTTTAATAGCGCAGCAAAAAAATCATGAGACTGTATTTCGGTATTGCCGATGAAAGCCGGTGCCCCAGCTCCTACTTGATGATATGGATTGGAACGTATGGACCATCCTTCTGCCTCTTTGATCACGGTGTCAACTGCCTTTCTCAGTCCGTCTTTTTTCTGATACTCCACGACCTTCACCTGTTTTCGCAGTGCCGCGGGAATTCTGACGCCTGCGGGAACCACCAGGGTCATATCTTTCGTTAAACTCAAATTCCCAAGAACAAATGTATCTTGAGGAAAAATATTCGCGAGCTGTGGCCTAATGCTTTTGAGAGGCACAACCACAGCATAAGGAAAACCCTCCCTGCTTATCTGGTCCATAAACATAAGGGAACCTGGCATATCATGCTCCGGCACAAGTTCTCCCAATGCAAAGTGAATCGTGGCCCGAAAGCTTGGCGGCTCTTTACCCTTGAATTGCTTTCCGGTGGTGATGTCTTGCGCACGGGCCCTTACGATACCGTTCCGCGGCAAAAAACGCGTCGCATGCACCGCAAAAATTTTGGATTCCAAGACATCCAATGGCGGCGGATGGGCGGGAGAATATTCAAACGCGGGTTCATCAGTCTGATCTTGTGTGCGATCGCCCGCGAGATTTCCAGCCTGATCTCCTGTCCGGCCCTGTGTGACAGCACTGATTGCATTCAACAGTTCATCCAGATTACTTTTTGGCGCCAGGGCACAGGAAGAATGGTGTAACTTTTCATCACTCTTCGCCGTAGGAGAAAAAATTAAAAAGATGCAAATACAGACAACGTACCGATATAGAGCCATCGCCCGCAAGACACACCTGACCCTTTCACCCCTTCGGGTGCTTGGATTTTACCCAAAAAAACAGGTTTTGTCAAGGCGGCTCAACAGAAATAAAATAATAACTAATTGATTTCCAGTGAGTTACACAGACTTGCTGCGTGGGAATAATCTCGCAGATCCTGCAATCCACAGCATGAGTGAATCATCACCAATTGAGCTGGAGAATTCTATGTATCGGAGATCACGCCAAATCGCCGATCATTTCGTCGATGCGCTTGCCCGCGGCGACCATCGGATAGACGTTTTCCTCTTCCTCCACGTGGAAGGCGATGAGGACGGGAACCCCGGCGGCCAGCGCTTTCTTGAGCGCCGGCTCAACCTCTTCTTTTTTCTCCACCCGCAGCCCCAGGCAGCCAAAGGCCTCCGCCAGCTTGACAAAATCCGGCAGAAAACCCGCGTCGGCATTCTTCAAGTGCGGATCGGGAATTCCCTTGTACCTGCCCAGATAGGAATGTGAGTAGCGCTTCTTGTAGAACAACTCCTGCCACTGGCGAACCATGCCCAGATAGCGGTTGTTCATGATGGCCACGATCACGGGAACTCCTTCCGTGGCCGCGGTCGTCAATTCCTGGATGTTCATCTGAATAGAGCCGTCGCCAGAGATGACCACGTGCGGTTTGCCCGGCACAGCCATTTTTGCGCCGATCGCGGCGGGAAGACCAAACCCCATCGTCCCCAGGCCGCCGCTGGAGATAAACGTCCGGGGATTCTTAAACCGATAAAACTGGGCGGCCCACATCTGATGCTGGCCGACATCCGTCGTGATAACCGCCTCCCCTTTCGTCACCCGGTAAATTTCCTCGATCACAAACTGCGGCTTGAGTTTATTGCCGTGGCGGTATGTCAGAGGATATTTTTTCTTGAGGTGCACGATTTCCTTGAGCCACTCGGGGTGTTCCTTCTTTTTCACCAGGGGAATCAAGGCCTTGAGAATTTTCTTGGCATCTCCAATCACGGGCAGATCCACCCGCACGTTCTTGGCGACCTCCGCCGGATCGATCTCGATATGTATTTTTTTCGCATGCCGGGCAAAGGTATCCGGCTTTCCCGTCACGCGATCGTCGAAACGGGCCCCCACCGCAATGAGCAGGTCGCACGCCTGCACCGCGTGATTGGCGTAAGCGGCGCCGTGCATCCCCAGAAACTTCAGGGACAGAGGATCCTCTTCATCAAAGACCCCCAGCCCCAAAAAGGTCGTGGTCACCGGCGCAGAAATCTTGTGGGCAAAATCCCTGAGCTCCTGGCACGCCTCGGCGGAAATCACCCCGCCGCCTGCGTAAATCAAGGGACGTTTGGCCTGGCGAATCATCTCGGCGGCCTTTGCAACCTGTTGGACATCCACATGGTCCTGAATCGCGGCGGACGCATACCCCTTCATGTCGATGTGTTTGGGATATTCAAACTCCGTTTCGGCCATCTGGATGTCGGCGGGGATGTCCACCAACACCACGCCCTTGCGGCCCGTGCGGGCAATGTAAAACGCCTTCTTTATCGTGGCCGCCAGTTCCTTCACATCCTTGACCAAAAAATTGTGTTTCGTGACGGGCCGCGTAATCCCCACCACATCGGCCTCCTGAAAGGCGTCGTTGCCGATGAGAAAGGACTTCACCTGGCCTGTGATGGCGACAACGGGGATGGAATCCATGTTGGCCGTCGCCAGCCCCGTGACCAGATTGGTAGCCCCGGGACCGGAGGTGGCAAGACACACCCCGACTTTCCCGGAGGCCCGCGCGTACCCATCGGCCATGTGCGCCGCCCCCTGCTCATGGCGGGTCAAAACAAAATGGATGCCGGAGTCGTACAACGCGTCAAACAGAGGCAGTACGGACCCTCCGGGAATTCCATACATCACTTCCACTCCCTCTTTTTTCAAACACTCCACCACAATGTCAGCGCCTCTCATTTGCACGGCGTCCTCACCTCCTCTGTGTGAATATTCAAACTGTGTTCTTGAGCATCTTTCTTCACCGTCTTATACCCCTCCAAATCCAACATCACTTTTTTAAATCCCAATGCCTTCGCCTTCATCACGACTTTGTCTTTGATATCCGTTTCCAGAAAACGGGCGATCTCATCTGGGCCGGTTTCAATCCGCACGCCATCGTCCTGATACCGGGCCCGGACCTGGCGAAAGCCCAGTTCCCGCAGATACTCCTCGCAATTCTCCACTCTTCCGAGGCGCTCTGGCGTGACGGCTGTTCCCGTAGGAATCCTGGACGCCAGACAAGCGGCTTGCGGCTTATCCCACGTGGACAATCCCAACAGCCTGCTGATCATCCGGATATCTTTCTTCCTCAAACCTGCTTCCACAAGAGGGCTGCGTATCCCTTTTTCCCTGGCGGCCTGCAATCCGGGACGGTAATCGCCCAAATCGTCCGTATTACTACCTTCGGCCACCCACTCCAGCCCCCATTCCTTTTTTTTCTCCAGGCACACGCCAAATAAATCCGTCTTGCAATAATAGCACCGATCCACGGGATTGCTCACAAACCGCGGATCGGCCATTTCCCGGGTCTTCACGACCACGTGGGCAACGCCGATTTGGCCAGCCAGCCGCTGGGCCTGGGCCAACTCACTGCGGGCCATCGAAGGAGAATCCGCCGTCAGGGCAATCGCCTTGTCCCCCAGCTGTTCCCGCGCAATTGCGGCCAGCAAGGCGCTGTCCACTCCGCCGGAAAAGGCCACCAGCACAGAACCCATCGCGCGCACAATTTCCCGCAGGCGCTCCAATTTCACGTCCCGCGCCAACCTTCCATCCGCGTCCCTTCTCGTCATTGCGAGGAGCGGAGCGACGAGGCAATCTCGCAGTAAAATTTTCCAACGAGATTGCTTCGCTGCGCTCGCAATGACATTTTCGTCCTTTTGCGCGCAACTCAAGGCATATGAGAATTCTTGAATCACTTCCCCCGCTCTTTCGAATCCTGCGTTTTCGTCTCGCGGCACAACCGGTTCACAAATTCTCCCACGTTGTTCTGCTGATGCGCCAGGACACTGACGCGCGCCGCCACCTGGCCAGCCGCATTCACAAAGGCCTGCGCCGCCGCCGATTCCTTGTGCGACACAACGATGGGAACGCCTTTTTCCGCGCTCTCCATCACAGTTGTCGTCAGCGCGATGCGTCCCAGCAGGGGAATTTGAAATTCCTTCTGGAGTTTTTCCGCACCCCCCTGGCCGAAGATATGGGTGGTCTTGTGGCAGTGGGGACACTCAAATTCGCTCATGTTCTCCACAACGCCGGCCACCTCCACATGGACCTTGCGAAACATCTGCACCGCACGGCGCACATCCAAGAGCGCTACGTCCTGCGGCGTCGTCACCACCACCGCGGCCGACAAGGGAATCAACTGGACCAAAGAAAGGACCACGTCCCCCGTTCCGGGCGGCAAATCCACGATCAGATAATCCAGCCGGTCCCAACGGACCTCGCCCAAGAACTGCCTCATGACACCGTGCAGCATCGGCCCACGCCAAATCACCGGATCCGAATCATTCAGAAAAAATCCTGCCGACAGGATTTTGATGCCGTACTTTTCCGCAGGGATGATGGTGCGATTGGAGGCATCTACTTTGCACTCCCGCACATTCATCAACTGGGGCACGCTGGGACCGTAAATATCCGCGTCCAAAAGCCCGACGGCTGCCCCCTGCTGGGCCAGCGCCACGGCCAAATTGACGGCAACCGTGCTTTTTCCCACGCCGCCTTTTCCGGAGCCCACGGCGATGACATGCGCGACGCCGGGAATGAGCTGCTCTCTGGACGATTCCGCCCAGGGACCTCCATGAGGAGTCTGCGCTCCCATGGTGATCTTCACGGTCTGGACGCCCGCCACACCCATCAGCGCGTTGTGCACGTCCTCTTCGATTTTGCGTTTCAGAGGACAGGCCGGCGTCGTGAGCAAAACCGTGAGGGTCACCGTTGAGCCATCCACCCGGACATCCCGGATCATGTTCAAATCCATCAGGGTGGCGTCGATTTCAGGATCTTTGACCCTGCCCAACGCCGCCATCACCTCTTTTTCGTCGATTGCCATTTTTCATCCTGTTCTGGGATCCCAGCAGACAAAGTCCGTGGCATTGTGCCAGGGTCAATTCCACGCCTCCAGCAGATCCACCAGCAGGCGCACGCCGTATCCCGTCGCCCCTTTCGGCCGGTACGGTTTCTCCTTGTCTTCCCAAGCCATCCCCGCGATGTCCAAATGCGCCCAAGGAAAATCGCCGACAAATTTCTTTAGGAAGGCCGCGCCCGTGATCGTCCCCGCCTCGCGATTGCCGATGTTTTTCACGTCCGCCACATCGCTCTCGATCGCCTCGGAATATTCCTCCCACAGCGGAAGTTCCCAGACCCTCTCGTGGCTGCGCTCGCCCGCTTCCTTGATCTTGTGAATCAACTTTTCATCGTTTCCCAGCAGCCCGCTTGCATGAGAACCCAGCGCGACCACGCAGGCACCCGTCAGCGTCGCCAAATCCACCACCGCCTGCGGCTTGT
>CAZGMX010000037.1:0-492 GCA_964526865.1 uncultured Actinomycetota bacterium
GGCGGAAGTCAGGATTCTCTTTAAACCAGGTTCGAACTTCGCCTAAAAGACACCGAAGTTGTTTGGAAAGAAGCCGTTGAATAGGAAGTGCAAAGACGTTGAATCGAGTACGCAGGGATGAGAACCCTGGAAGGGTTTGACTGGATGTCCGAGCGCACGAAGTAAGCGAGGGCAGAGATAATATAATTCCATGCCAGGTGGCGAAAGAGCCGGAGGCGACTGAGCCAATCCCTGCCTCTCCAATGTTGTTTGGATGAAAGCCATTGAATAGAAGGAAAATTCGTTATGGACAAAGTGGTCCTCATCGCGTCCGGCGGGATGGATAGCACGACTCTGCTCTATGATCTTTTGAACCAGGGATATTGCGCCTATGTTCTCAGCGTGAATTATCATCAGAGGCATGCCAAAGAACTGGAGTTTATCCACAGGACGTGCACAAAGCTGAGTGTTTCGCACAAGGTGGTGGATCTGTCTCTGGCGGGGAGGGAGCTG
>CAZGMX010000037.1:502-19361 GCA_964526865.1 uncultured Actinomycetota bacterium
TGTGCCGGGGCGCTCACCTCCAAAGGCGTTGAGGTCCCCGAAGGAGATTACAGGGAAGACAACATGAAAATCACGGTGGTCCCCAATCGAAACATGATTCTATTGTCTTTGGCCGTGGGATATGCCATCACGATCGGGGCGAAAAAGGTTTTTTATGGCGCGCACGCCGGGGACCACGCCATTTACCCTGACTGCAGAAGAGAATTCGTTGCGGCTATGAAACGTGCCATTCCCGTGGCGGACTGGGCCGCGGTGGAGCTGGAGGCGCCCTATTTGGATTTGGACAAGGGGGATATTGCGATAAGAGGCAAGAATTTGGGGGTGGATTATTCTCTTACCTGGACCTGTTATAAGGGCGGCGATAAGGCCTGCGGAAAATGCGGGGCGTGTCGGGAGAGGTTGGAGGCATTTTGGAAGGCAGGAATGACGGACCCGGTCGAATACGAGGGTGTGCGAGGGCCTCAAAGGGAGATGGCCTTGGGTCTCCAGGAAGATGTAGGACAATAGTGATAGATTGTCATGGACAGGGTTTGAGGTTCACAGCGATGGTCCGGAGGGCATCATGAGAATCAATGTGTGGGTCCGATGGAATTCCAAGTCCAACGTGGTTTTTCAGACAGGCATGACGGAATACCGAGCGTCCGTGAGGGCCGGTCCCGCAGAAGTTGATGCGGCGCTCGTTGAAGTGCTTGCCGCATTCTTTTCCATTCCGCGCACCTGGGTGCAAATCGTTCCCGGCCACGGGGGGAATCTGCGGATCGTGGACGTGTCGGGTGTGTAGAAACAATTCGCGGGCAGGGAGGTTGCGTGGATAACCGGAAGAATTTGCTCAAGCTGGTTGTTCTTGTTTATCTGTTGAGCCGCATTGCGTATCATCTTCTTGGGGTTCGTTTTGATCAGCTCCCCATAGTCTATTATTGGCAGTATATCGACACGTGCCTGCTGCATGACCATCTGCTCAAAAGTCTCTACCATCTCCATTCCCAACCGCCTCTTTTTAATCTGTTTCTAGGAGTCGGATTGAAACTGATCCCTAACTACTATGTTTTTGGCACGGTTTGCAGCATCGTGTATTTGATTTTGGGACTGGTGATGACGATAGCGCTTTTCTGTCTGATGACGCGTTTGGGCGTATCCGGTGGTCTGAGTGCGGCTCTTGTCATTCTATTCGTGAGCAGTCCGGCTTGTATCTTGTATGAGAATTGGCTTTTCTATACTTATCCCGTGGTGGTGGCGTTATGCTGCTGCGCCCTTTTCTTGCACCGGTATATGATGCAAGGCAGGGTGACTGACGGGATCATTTTTTTCTCTTTGCTGGCCTTCCTGGTTCTGATCCGGAGTCTCTTCCACCTCGCGTGGTTCTTGCTGCTGATTTTCCTGGTGACATGGTTTCAAAGGCGGCAATGGAGAAAAGTTGTGACCGCGGCGTGCGTGCCATTTTTGCTCGCGGTTGCCCTGTACGCAAAGAACTACTGTCTCTTCGGAGAGTTTGGCAGCAGTTCGTGGATGGGGATGAGCCTGGCCAAAATGACGACGTTCGCGCTTTCCGGGGAGAGGCGCCAGGCACTGATCGCGGAGGGAAATATTTCTTCCCTGGCGGATGTCAAGCCCTTCAGCCCGATGTCAGAATACCGCCGGTATGTGACCCTTCCTCCACCCACGGGAGTCGCCGTTCTGGACCAGGAAACGAAATGCAACGGCCATCGAAATCTGAATCACCTTGCCTACATCGCCATTTCACGACAGTGCCTCGAAGATGCAAAGTACATTTTGACCCATGAGCCCATGGTGTATCTCAAACACCTGAAACGTCCCTTTGCGTTGTATTTTGTACCTTCCTCGGACTATAAATTTTTGCGGGAAAACCGCGAAAAAATATCGAAGCTGGATCAGTTTTGGAACACGGTGTTTTATGGGCGGTGGGGCAAGGACTGTCGTGTCGGCTGGTTCCTTCTCGCCGGTTTTTTTGTCTTGTCCCTCTATGGTTTTTTTGCCATCTTGAATGCCTGGAAACAGGTGCCCCGGGATGAGCCGTTTATTCTGACGCTCCTGTTTATGGGAATCAATATTCTGTATATCACGCTGGTGTGCAATTTGCTGGAAGTGAACGAAAATCAAAGATTCCGTTTCAATGTCGATCCCTATTTGCTGGTGTTGCTGGGATTGTTTCTGAGCAGTCTGTGGAAACGTTTTAGCCGCACGCGGCACCAGCCGGTGTGATGGAACCACGGCTTTAGGAAGGCGGCCCGGACAAACGGCACAGGAGGCATTATGGTGGCAGATCTCTTAAAATTGACGGTCCTGTTTTTTGTCATCATTGATCCATTCATGAGCTACGCCGTGTTTTTTACAACGACCCGAGGAATGGAGGAGCCGGAAAAGAAGAAGATTGCGGGAACAGCTGTTTTAATCGCTGCGGCCGTTTCTTTTTTAGTTCTGTTGTTAGGAGACAAATTGCTGGAGGCATTCAGCACGGACCTGGCTGATTTTAAGGTGGCAGGCGGGATAATTCTGGGCATCCTGGGGATTAAAATGACGCTTGGCCAGCCCATTACGGAGCCCCATCAGTTTGAAAACAAGTCGGCACGGGCCATTGCAGCCATCATCGGATCGCCGCTTCTCACAGGGCCTGCGGCCATCACCGCGATCATTGTTTCCGTGGAAGACTGTGGAATGTGGGTGACCGGTCTTGCCCTCACGATTGTGCTTTTGTTCACCGCGGTCTTGCTCTACCAGGCCACCAGAATCGATAAGCTTATTGGGAAAAGCGTCATTCAAGTTGTGTCCACAGTTCTTGGCCTGATCACCCTGTCCTGGGGTGTCATGTTTGTTCGGGGTGGCTTGGACTTTTGAGGACTTTTCAGAAGCATAAAGACGATTTGCAACCACATTCCAAGATGGTTGATATAAAAATAAGCACCGTCGGTTCTATCGCCCTTAATACCTGTTCACAATTTATAAAATATAACAATTGATTCCCATATTCCTATATGGTAATATACACCCTCTTGTCTCTGGACTGGATGAAAGGCTATGAAGACGCTCTCGGATGAAACAATACAGCACGTCGCAGTATTCTTAAAATCGGTTGCAGAACCGACCCGCCTCAAGATTTTACGTTGCCTGCATGACCGTGAGAAAACCGTCACGGAGATCGTCAAAGACACCCAGGCAAAGCAATCGTGTGTCTCAAAGCATCTGGGCATCCTGGCGACGGTGGGCATCGTGGTTTCCCGGAAGAACGGAAATTCCATCTATTACAAAATCTCAGACGGCAACATCACCGCGATCTGTGATACCGTGTGCCGCAGCATCATCCAGCGGATTCACCGGCAGCAGGATTTGTTGGTTGATATTCAAGGAACCATTCGTGTATGAGACTTCGTCCTACTATTGAATACATTCGACATTGAAGGGGGAGGTTATATCCATGAGAACAAAGAAAGCGGAACTGCTGGAGTTGCAAAATTTCTACCTCGAATTAAAACGCGCCCGCGGCGCAAAAAAAGAAAAAATTCTGCGGGCCATTGAAAAGATCAAGAATCGGGTGCCCGAACACCTGGCCCAGCGTGTGGAGGATTTCCTGCTGAAAGGAACGCTTGCCCTGACACCGGTCATCAATGGGACCTGCAGCGGGTGTCATTTGATGTTGCCCGGAGGGGTGTCAGCGACCCTGGCGGTTCAGGACAGCCTGTTCTTGTGCGAAAATTGCGGGCGCTTTGTGTATGCCCAGGCCGCTCGCAAACCGGTTTTGACCGAAACAAGTTTTTGACAAGAGATTCCGGCTGCACGGGATACGTTTATTCTGATTGGGTGAGATGAAGTAAAGTTCGCGGGGGGATTTTTTTCTCGCGGAGTCCTTGCCGTTTTTGTTTTTCCCAATAGGCTATTAGAGATCGCCATTCATGACAGAGACGATAACGACACAGATTGCCGTGATAGGGGCAGGTCCGGGCGGGTATGCGGCCGCTTTCCATGCTGCCGACAAGGGCCTGCGCGTCGTCTTGATTGAACGGGATGAGTATTTGGGTGGTACCTGTCTCAACCATGGGTGTATCCCCTCCAAGGCCTTGCTCCACGCGGCAAAAATCGTCCATCAAGCGCGGGATTTTTCGTCCAAGGGAATTGTTTTTTCACCGCCGGTCATGGAGTTGGAAAAACTTCGGGCGTGGAAAGAGTCCGTGGTCTATACGTTGAGGCAGGGTATTGTGGGACTCGCGCAGAAACGGAAAGTGGAAGTGGTTCTGGGAGCGGCGCGTTTCGAGGGATCCCAGACATTGCGCGTAGAGACAGCGGGAGGCCCAAAAAAAATTGTTTTTGAAAAGGCCATTGTCGCGACCGGTTCCAAAGCCGCGATTCCCCGCGTCCTTGCGACAGAAAATAAACGGGTTATGACATCGACCCAAGCCTTGGCTTTGGAAGAAATTCCCGGGCGGCTCCTGGTTGTCGGCGCAGGTTATATTGGACTGGAGTTGGGCACGGTGTATGCGGCCCTGGGATCCAAAGTCGTTGTCGTGGAGACGCTTTCCTCCATTTTGTCCGGCGCGGATCAGGATCTTGTCCGGCCCGTGATGCGGCAGGCGGAAAAATATTTCGAGCAAGTCCGGCTGGATGCTGCCGTGAAAAAGCTGGACGCCCAGGAAAATCAAATCCGGGTAACGTGCCAGACTCAAGGCCGTGAAATCTCCGAGGACTTTGACCGCGTCTTGATCGCGGTGGGGCGGACTCCCGACTGTGACGACCTGGGGCTTGAAAACACAAAGGTTCTTCGCGATGACAAGGGTTTCATACGAACCGATTCCTTCTGCCGGACGGCAGATTCCTCAATCTTTGCCCTGGGAGATGTGATCGGCGGGGCAATGCTGGCGCACAAGGCCATGTGCGATGCCGCTATCGCCGTGGATGCCATGGAGGGAAAAGCGGCCGGCGCCGCGGCACCGGTGATACCCGCTGTTGTTTTTACGGATCCGGAAGTTGCCTGGTGCGGCCTGACCCAAGAACAGGCGCGGCAACGGAACGTCGCGGTGGACGTCTGCCGGTTTCCTTGGGCGGCCTCAGGACGGGCGTTGTGCGAGGACGCCCAAGGCGGATTCACCAAGTTGATTTGTGAGCCAGGTTCGGGGAAAATTCTTGGCGCCGGTCTTGTGGGGGCGGGTGCCGGAGAACTCATCGGAGAATGTGTCCTGGCCATCGAAGAGGGACTGACGGCGAAAGATTTCGCACGCAGCGTGCATCCCCATCCCACGCTGTCGGAAACGCTCATGGAATGCGCCCAAATATTTTGCGGGTCATCCGTTCATACCCTGCCTCGAAAAAAATAAAATCTGACCGTTTCGCGCGGGATGTTTTGCGCGGGCCTTTTTTTCGCCATCCCCCTTTACAAAATCTCAGGTATGTTTTGGCGTGGCAGGCCGCCGATATCGCAAGTCTATGCGGATCAGGGCGGCGAGTGTGCACAGGACGGATCCCGTGAGACAGGAGCGCAGATAAAACCACTCAAACAAGCGGGAGCCAAAAATTTCCTGATTGATCACCGAGCTGAGAAAAAAGGCCGAGATGAAAAGTCCCCACGTCCACCGGTCGTGTCTGTCGTAGCACAGGAGGTGCGTCAAAATCAGCATGTTGGGGAGGATCATCGAGGTGAAGTGGTAGCGCCAGGCCAGGGGGAAAGCCAGGATGATGAGCAAAAGGTAGTGGGAAAGGTCCAGCGCCTGGGCAAACTGCGGGGACGGGAAATATTTTGAATCGCGGCGCAGACCCAACCCCACAATGGCCGTCAGCCAGCCGGCCAAAAGGGTGTTGGTCAGTAAAACGACCTGCTGCAAATCCCAGTCGAACCAGTTCACGTGATAGTGGTTGTAGGCAAAAATTCTTGTTAGGGCGGCTAGAAGCGATTGGTTGGTCCATCGCTCGATCATGTTCTGGTTGGTGGAGGCTCGCAGGGTGCTGGCCCATTGAGACGTGAGATCGATCATCTGCGGAAATCCCAGCCACAACGCGGGGACGATCAGGAGAATCGCGCCGATTCCGGCGGTCATCAACGCGGGTTTCCATTGCCTGCGCGCCAGCCATGGAAGACAGAGGATGGCCGGGACAATCTTGGAAAGTGCCAATAGGGAAAGGACAAATCCGCCCCTGAACCATTGTTTCTTGGCAAATGCCCCTGCGGAAAAGAGCATGCCCAGGAGAATGAAGACCTGCACCTGCCCAAAGTCCAGGCTGTTCATAATCACCCGTAGCGTGGAGAGAAAGGTGCCGGCAATGATAAAAAGTGGAATCCACCCCTTCGTTTGAGCGGGGCGTATCATCCGGTAAGACAAACAAAAACAGCCCGCAAAAGAGCCCACGGAAAGAACGAAAAAGACGAAAGCAGACTGGATCTTTGAGAGCCACGCCAGCGGGATGAGACCATAGCCGATGATGGGGGCGTACTTAAAAAGCATGATGGCGTCGTTGAAATCGTAGATCGGCTGATGGTTCAGGAGGCGCTGGCCTACGCGATACACGACGGAAAAATCGATCATGTCGCGGGTCAGGAAGCGCCGTCCCTGAACGATGATGATTCCCACAACCAAAACGGCAAACAGTGCCCACGCGATCGCGACGGGGCGTGATGAGGGGTTTGCAAAGGTGTGCGACGGTTTTTGAGTGGAGAGGGGCATCATCGTTCCGGCCTATGGCGTTTCCAGCATTTTATCATCACGCGGTCGCGGGCCGCACATCGTTTTTTTGCAGTACAAGGCATTACGCCGCTGGCCCCTAGTCACGAATTTTTATCACGTAGTTCAAAGGGGCGCCGTTGCGCTGGACGATGTGGATGACAGGACTCTTGTTGGCCAGACGGTGGAGATCTAATCGCGTTGAGGACAGGTAGTAATCGGCCTCACGGAGGTTGTTTGTGAGTTTCATGTTGTCCAGAAAATATCCCGTGGCACACTCAGGCTTTCCATACGGAGGGGGACAGAGATAGATGCGATAGGTCTTTTTTGAATCCGTGATTTCGTTGTCGATCAGCCAGACCACGGCTTCCTTATAACTCTTTCCCCAGTAGTCCGTTTCGTAGCGGCTGTTTGCGCCGCGGAGACCCCCTGCCAGACTGTTGAAATAGGTGTAGTGATAGGGATATAACTGTGATACCGCATAGCCGGTGAACCATACGTTGGCAGCGAAAAGAACTGCTGTGAGCCACCGAAAGACGCGGTGTGAGGAGGACAGCCCTTCCCCTGCACCGACCCCTGCAATGATCGCAAGCGGCACGGTTAAAAAAAGGAAATGTCGCCAGGCATCATAAATGACGGGTCTCAGGAAAGCACACGCCAAAACGGGAAGAAAGATGCTTGTAAGAAGCAACACGGACGTTGTTGTCTCCTGCACGGAATTGTGCTTGATCATCCGGCGCACAAAGATTGTGGTTCCCAATAAAAAGAACACCGTGGTGATCAGCGGAGTGGTCATCCCCATCCATTTGGGCAGGTAATACCAGGGCAGTTGATTGGGTTTTAAATATTGACCCTCGAATAAAATGTGCCCGTCCCAAAAATAGGACAAGGAATGACGCAATCTATCCACGATGCCGGCTACGCCATAGAGGCGGACATAGGGGTCGACAATGAATAGGGTTGCGAAAAAAACGAGCGTAAAGACAACGCCGAGTTTAAGGAGACGACGCCATTCGTTCCGAAACTGAACGATGCATAAGGGGACGAAAAGGCCCGGGACGAGAAAAAGGATCACCCGATGTGAAAACGCGATCGCGGAGACCGCCGCCAATATTGCGCATTGTGCCGTCTGCGCGCGCGCCGGGGACTGGGTTGAGGACAAGAGTTTCAGTGCCAACAACAGCTCCGTGCCGTACAGCAACGTCGCGGCCATATCCATCTGATTGTCGAACAGATCGCCCAGCCAGCGGGGTTGAAACAAGAGGAAAGCGACACCCAGAAGGCCGGTGAGCGGCAGGGGATGGATCGACCGGCAGGCAAAAAAGATAAAAATCAAAGTACCGGAGAACAACAATGCCTTCACCAAATGCAGGGATTCCGGGTCGGATTTCCACCCCGCTATTTTTAGGGGCAAAAATGTCAGCATATCCATGAATGGGCCGTGGCCCTGGATTGCATACGACATGTATCCCGGCATCCGTTCCGTCATGCCGCTGGCCATTTCATAGGCGTCAAAAAAGTTGTCAGAAAATATTTTTCCAACAGTCAGATAATATTGCTCGTCCCACGACATGCCGTAATCGGCATGCGTGAAAAATATCCAGACCAAAAGGAGGGCATAGAAGGCGAAAAAAACACCAGCCGCCTGCCGGGAGGTCATTGCGCTCATTGTGAATTTCATGGTTTTCTTGTTTTGGCGAAAAGTTCGTCAAGACATCTTGTGTTAACACTTTGATCATACACCAGATCGAAAACGCGCAATATTCATATTATTTTCATGCGTAATGATTCCCTCCGGGCCGTACTCGCGCTATACTACTAAAGTATGGCCGTTATGTTGACAGGGTCTTAAACTCACCAGCCGACTACCAAACATGAAAACAAGCGACACAAAATCATCGCAGGGATATCAGGTCCTGGCCCGCCGGTTTCGGCCTCAGCAGTTCGACGAAATTCTGGGGCAGGAACCGCTTGTCGTGGCGCTCACAAATTCCATTCGACTGGGCCGGGTGGGGCACGCGTATCTTTTTTGCGGCCCGCGGGGTGTCGGCAAAACCACCGTTGCGCGCATTCTGGCCAAGGCGCTCAACTGTGCCACTGGATCCACCGAGAAACCGTGCGACAAGTGTCCCAATTGCAGGGAAATCGCGCAAGGCAATGCGCTGGACGTGCTGGAAATCGATGGCGCCTCCAACCGCGGTATCGACGAAATCCGCAACCTCCGTGAAAATGTCAAATACATGGCGGCCTCCAGCCGGTATAAAATTTATATCATCGACGAAGTCCACATGCTCACGCAGGAGGCGTTCAATGCCCTGCTGAAGACGCTGGAAGAGCCGCCCGCGCATGTGAAATTTTTCTTTGCCACCACCGATCCACAGCGTCTGCCCGCCACCATTTTGTCCCGGTGTCAAAAATTCGAACTCAAGCGCATTCCTGCCGGCCTCATGGTCGAGCGGCTCAGCGCGCTGGCCAAGAAGGAAAAAGTCTCTCTGAGCCAGGACGCAATGCTGGCGATTGTCCAGCAGGCACAAGGCAGTATGCGGGATGCGGAGAGCCTGCTGGAAGTGATCATCGCGTCCGGACAGACACAGATCGATTTTGCTTGCGTGCGGGATGTCTTGGGTTGGTGCGATCAGGAAGTGTACTACGAGGTGGTGGATGCCGTTTTTCGTGGAGATGCCGGGCGGATGTTGAATCTGATCGCGGATCTTTTCAACCAAGGGCGCGAGCCCGGCCGGTTCCTTGCGGGGTTCATGCTCCACGTGAGAAATCTCCTGCTGGCCAAGGCGCTCAACAACAAGGCAGATGTCCTGGAGATGCCCGCCGAGCAATTGAATAAGCTGCTGGCGCAGGCGCAGCCCCTTGCGGAAGAACACCTCATCACGATGTTGGACCTGTCCTCCCGGACGGAACAACAGATGCGCAATGCCTCCAGCCCCCGTGTGTTGCTCGAGTTGTTTTTTATGAAGGCGCTGGAGTATGTCCGGCGTCCGCCGCTGACAGAACTTTTGGGACGGCTGGAGCAGATGGAATCGCGATTGGGCTCTGATGCGGTTGCGAATATGGAGGAAGAGCCCCCGGCACGAGCCGTCAAACACGAAGATTCCCCTGCACTGGACTCGGACGCGAGAGCCCTTTGGTACCGCGTGGCTCAATCGCTGGGGACCACGCATCCGATTATCCGGACTTGTATGCAGGAGGCAGTTCCAGCCGGATGGGACAACGGCCAATTGATTGTGCATCTTAAGAAAGGCGCAAATTTTCACAAGGCGACATTGGAAGACAGGAGTTGTCAGGAATTGATCGAACAGCGCATGAAGGAATTGTCAGGAAAAGGCGTCAAGATCAAGGTGGATTTTGTCGCGGAGACAAAAGTTCCGGCCGCAGGCGGGCCCGGTCCGGAGGAGAAAGGAAGTCTGGAGTCTTCCCCGGGAGATATGGAGAACGATCCGGCACTGCAGGACGCGATGAATATCCTCAAAGGAAAGATTGTCAAAACAACCGGCAATGGCGGATAGGTTTTCTCTTGCGTTATCCCTCCACACTTCAAAAGTTGATCGAAGAACTGCAGAAACTGCCGGGCATCGGCCCACGCAGTGCCGAGCGGCTGGCGTTTCACCTGCTGGGAGAAAACCCCAAGAATACCGAGGCGCTTGCCAAGGCGATTGATGCGGTGGTGCGCGCCATTCGCCGCTGTACAGCGTGCAACCATGTCACCGAATCAGATCTGTGCGATGTGTGCAGAGACCCGGGGCGGAATCGCGACATCCTGTGTGTCGTGGAGCAGCCCCAGGACGTGATGGCATTGGAGAAGATGGGCAGTTACCGCGGGCTGTATCACGTGCTGTGCGGACATATCTCGCCGCTCTCGGGGATCGGGCCGGAACACCTCACTGTGGAACATTTGATCAAGCGGGTCAGCCGCGAAAAGCCACAGGAAATCATTCTGGCCACCAACTCTGACATTGAAGGGGAGGCGACCGCGGTCTACCTGGCCAAACTGTTGGTGCCTCTGAACATTGCCATTTCGCGCATTGCCTACGGCCTGCCTGTCGGCGGCGCTCTGGACTATGCCGACGACCTGACCATCAAACGCGCGATGGAGGGCCGCCGACAGTTTGCGTCATAACTCTAAAACGACAAAATACTTGCAATATTTTCGGAGTTGGGCCAAAGTATAAAACCATTGTCTTCCCCGGTAGCTCAGCCGGTAGAGCAAGCGGCTGTTCCGGATGGCATGCAGTCCCAGGTCGTTGCGAGGAGGCCGAAGGCCGACGAAGCAATCTCGCCGGGATCGGTAGTATGCCAGGTTAGCAGCTTCCCGCAGAAATGCGGGAATGAAAAGCGGGCTAATTCAGGGAAACCTAAAACCTGCAAAGGTCAAGGCAATCCTGAGCTAGCATCGTCCCGAAAGTTTTCGGGACAAGGGCAAGTGCAGAGACTTTACACCCGCTGCCCTCAGCCGTCGGTTGTTGACGGACGGGCAAAGAGAAAGTCCGACTCTCCGGGAAACCGGAGTCAGACCGTAACCGCTGGGTCGCAGGTTCGAGTCCTGCCCGGGGAGCCATATTTCAGAAAGGCCGTTAACGGAGCCGTTGGCGGCTTTCTTTTTTTGGTAAGCGAGGTTTGTATCTGCCAGGATGTCAAAGGGTTGCCGGAATGTCACGGCCAGGCGACCTCCCTTCCAAGAGCAGTTCGAGAATGCGTAATTGAGTAGCCGCCTCCGCTCCAACATGGGCTGTTGTTCGTATAGCGAGTGTGCTTTTGAGGACAGTTCCAGCAGTTGGACTCCTGCGTCTACGTAGGAATGGTTCGCCTTTTCATGCCGCTCCAGCGTCCTTCGCAAGTCTTCCTGTTCGCCACGCCAGCGTTCGCTCAGCCGCAGGTAAGTTGTCTCGTCAACCTTCCGGTCCAGCTTGTCCACGTACAAAGCATCTAGCCGCTCCTGAAGGCGCTGGTAGTTTTGCTGAAGCTTCTGGATTGCCTCGGTGTGATAGTCCCGCTCATCGTTCATGCTGGCGTGAAGAGCTTCCTTGAGCCAGGATAGCACCTCAGGATCAAGCTGGATCGCCAGCAGCGCCTCACCGAACTGCCGGGCCAGGTCGTCTTCCTTGACGTATTTCTCTCCGCAGCGCCCCTTGTGGCCGGTGCAATGGTAGTAGGTGTACCGGCTCTTCTTGCGCTCTGCAACTAAAGCGCAGCCGCAATGCCCACAAGAGACCAGTCCCTGAAAGGCCCACAGGTACTTGCTTTTGCGCGTCCGTTTGCCATCGCGCTGGTCAAAGACTCCCTGCACTTCGTTAAGCAACTCCTTCGTGATGATGGGTTCATGCGTCCCTGGATAGAGCTTGCCGCGCCAGAGGAATTCTCCACAGTAGATTGGATTGTGAAGGATGCTGGCGATTACACTCTTTTGGATTTTTGCACCTGACTTGCGATAACCCAACCCTTCGGCCCGCGCCATGCGCGTGATATCCAATAGGGAATAGTTGCCTGTGGCGTACCACTCAAACAACTTGCGAACATGGGGTGCTAGGGCTGGATCAGGCTGAATGAAGCGCTTGTCGCCACACTGCACATTGAGATAGCCCATCGGTGCGCGCGAGGGAAAAATGCCTTGCTCGGCCTTCTCCTGCATCCCCTTGCGAGTCTCCTCGCAGAGATTGTCAATGTAGTTCTTGGACATCAACGCCTTAATGCCAAAGATGAATTTCTCATGCGAACGCGAGTTACGGCTGAGTTCCGTGTTTTCCTTGACCAGGATAATGACCAATTCCCGCCCACTCATCAGGTCATCAAGCGTAGCAATGTCACGGAAGTTCCGCGAGAGCCGGTCAGTCTTCTCGCAGAAAAGATAACGCACGGAAGGATTTTCTTGCAGATAGGCCAGCATCTCGTTAAACCCCGTTCGGCCTGACTGCTTCGCCGTCTCTGCGTCGATGAACTCCCTGGCAATCTCTAGCTCTCGTTTTCGCGCCTCATCTCGCAGCAGTTTCAGTTGCGCAGGGATTGAGTAACCCTCTTGCTCCTGCTCCTTGCTGGAGACACGGGCATAGAGGACAGCTTTGTTGTAATGCGACACCGACTTTAATGCACTAGACATCGTATGCCTTTAGAGCATCGTCCCCGTAGTGGTTGATGGACATGACTTGGGTTGTGGTCTTCTTGTTTCGTGCCATGGGATTACTCCGTCCTCGGTTTTGCTTTCTTGGCCACGGCCACGATGGCATCAAGCTTCTCCGTGATCTCCGCGTCGAGTTCTTCTTTTGGTACTAGGCTAGCGAGGATGTGATAGTCGGATTTTCGCAATTGGAGAGGAAGCGCCAGTTTCTTGAAGAAAAGCTTAAAAACCCGATCAAGAACCAGATCGCTTGCTTTTACATCAGGAGACCATGGGTCCAGTTCATCTATTTCAAGAAGTTTCGTCACTTCCGCAATAGCCTCGCGCATTGCTCGCTCACGTTGTTGACTCTCGGCTCTCCCGAACAGATCATCGGGCAAATCGTATCGGGCGTAAGCGAGTAGAACTCCCTCCATGCAAAAATAGTTTTCGATTTCCTTGCGGCGCCACATTGTTTCAACGAGTCCCTTGGCGGATTGAAGCTCACTGTCGAGGCGGTCGAAGATGGCAATCCCCACGAGATCATTCTTGGCTTCCCGCAAGCCGAAGAAATGGTCACGCGCTCTCTGAGGCAAGTTGGTTTCGACGTACTTCACAAAGGGGCGAGCAAGGTATTGCTGCGCATCGTGATCAAGCGATTTGGCAAATGCCTGGAGAATGGCCAAATCGGTGGAGTTTTCCACATACAACACCCAGCCGGTTTCTTCTGCCTGGTAATACTGGTCAAAACCGATGTCCCGCAGCGATTTGAGAACCTGGGAAGTGCGGTTGTCAATTCGATGGGGGTTGCCGACAAAGGCGATGACCACATCCCGTTCGATGGCTTCGCTGAGTACAACTTCAGAATGACTGGCAGCGATAATCTGTGAGCCTTGCTGCTCGGCGACCTGGATCAGGAGGTTGTAGGTTTGGCGCTGGCGCAGAATCTCCAGATGGGCATCTGGCTCATCCAGCAGCAGAACGGTACTGGGGTTGGCATAGAGATGGGCCAGCAAAAGGAGTGTTTGTTGCAGACCACGCCCGGAAGCAGAAATATCGAGACTGATACCTTGTTCCTCATATTCCAGAGTGATTTCGCCGCGCTCCTTGAGAAAGATTGGCTTTGAGAGTTTCGCGCCAAAGAGTGCATCAATTTGGGATGTGATTTTTCCCCAGTTGTCTTGTTTCTTTTCCTCGTCGTTCTCCAGGATCTGATAACACAGATTCCTCAATACCTGTGCGGTCTGACCTTGTCCCATGAGGACATTGATGCGTCCGGGTTGAAGCAAGGGTTC
Source organism: uncultured Actinomycetota bacterium (assembly GCA_964526865.1). Classification (GTDB taxonomy): domain Bacteria; phylum Auribacterota; class Ancaeobacteria; order Ancaeobacterales; family CAZGMX01; genus CAZGMX01. Next base: position 14,560 of record CAZGMX010000037.1, read on the forward strand.
CTCTGCGGTCAGGCCGGACATGGGAGGGAGAAAGGCAAATTGAGTGTTTGACGCTTCGACTGGAATCTCTGAGAATTTCACTTGCGTTACGCGAATGTCCTCGTATTCTGGCAAGCGTAAGGGACGGCAAACAATCGATTCGTCTCCAGTAAAATCGAATTCCAAACCGCAACTCCACTCTTTGCCTCCATTCACTCCAGAAACAGAAATATCGATGCGGATGTTTTGCGTGCCGGGTTGTACGCTGTTTGCTTTAGCGCGTCGGGTGTGCAACCTGTGCCATAACAAGTTGGCCACTGGCACTGGCGTCGAAATTAGATCACGACGGTTAATGGCAACTCCGGGCCGTTTTGCAGGCGAGGACTTTCCCTCGCGTTTTGCATTCCACGCACGTATGCCCACATCCCAAAGAGCCAGCGCCTGCAATGCGGTTGTCTTGCCGGAATTATTTGGCCCGATCAAAACAACGGCCTTGCCGAGTTCGACATCCACGTTGTCAAAGCGTTTGAAGTTGCGGATTTTGATGCGCGTCAACATGCGGATATCTCCTTTCTGGTTGCATTCTGCACGTTCCACGGATCATCAATCTCAAGAAATGCCCAGCGCCCGAAGCCACTGTGGTTATTGATCGCCGGTGAGTTGACGATCGGGTTTTTAATGACTGTATCGGGCATTGAGTTCTCGCTGGGTTTCAAGTAATTTCTTGATTTGATGTTCCTGAATCTGGCTGGGTTTCATGTGCCGATTGAGCCAACGGTTCACAGTTTGAAATGTGACACCTAATTTTTTTGCAAGCTGGGTCTGACTGAGCTTGTTATCAAGTCGGTAGGTATTGAGTTTGTCGATCAGGTCTTTTGGCATAAGTGTCGGCATAGGATATAACGAGTTATAACGACTGTCAACGCGTTTTATAGGGCCACCTTTTCAGCTTCATTGCTGCTTTGATCACAATATGAGTGGGCGTTGAGTCTTCTTTATTGAGTATTTGGGCAAGAAGCAAGGGGTTCTTACAGAGCTTGTCAACCCTTGCGTCGTGTTCCTGGCACACGGTATAGGTAAGGTTGTGGCAACGCATACACCCGAAATATTTTTCATCACCCAAATAGAGTTTCATTGTTCGGCAATTGCAGATAATGTCATTTTTGACCATGGGGCAAATGAACCACCATCTTTTTCCGCCGTAATTGCAGGGCATCGCCAATAGTCTGGCTGGATAATCAAGGTATTCTTTTTCGCCCGTGAAGGGGTTGATCGTGGTGCATTGGAAACGGATTTCTCCATTCCATTTGTTGATGCGGACAATAAAGCCAATGCTTCCCGTTTCCTCTCCGTGGGTGTTCGTCCACTTCATGCCGCCCCAGCGCGAGCCACAAAGATAGTCGTTTTTCTTCAGGAAGGTCGTACTGATTGACCTGCACCCTTCAATCGTTAGTTTTCGGTCTCGGCGGTATCGTCCCATAACTTTTTTGCTCTGTTGTTGTCCTAAATCATTAGATCAATTTGACATCTTCTAGTCCCGTAATTGCACGTAACACTTTGTTGTGAGACGTGATGCATTAAGGCGTCTGACATTTCGTCATTACAACGAAAACCGTTGATTTATTGCGAAACGAACCCATTTATTCACCCTCTAAAACATCCATGTCAACGGCCACGGGTAGCGGTGGCTGTTCACCTCGTCGCGCGCTTTGGAGCCGCTGTAGTTCATGTAGAGCCTTGTAAATTTGCCTTTCAAGGGTGGTTTCGTACCGGACAAGATTAAGCCAGCCATGTCTTTCTCCTAGTTGTTGATGTACAACGAGATTCCACGACTCATAATCCTCTCTTCGTCTGAAGTCGTGCTCATCTCTGCAATTCTTGTATTCGCCCTTTAAGAAATGTCTTTCCACGCGGATTGCGCGCTTTAACCGCCACGCCGATGATGCAATTCTGTCCACAAGGAGATTTTCCAGTTCCCCATAAGGCGTTAGTTCATTCCGTAGCCGCTTGTATAATCCTTCAAGTGGTGTCCGATCTTCACCCTCCATAAGTACTTCTTCACTCAAGAGGCCATGTTTTATGGCATTCATGCACGAAACGGCTTTCCCTTCGGGCGTTTTCGGGCCCGTGGATGCTTGAGAATTTAGTTTGTTTGCTTCTGACTGCTTTTCAGTCGTCATTGGTTCCTCCACACATTAACCGATTATGCTGTTGATGCCGGGGTGTTGACGATTACAGAATTCGCGGCACCCGCAGTATCAACACCAGATTCAGGCCTTTTTTGGATTGTGATATATCGCTTGATTCCTTCCCCTCGCTCAATGATTAATCCGATCGCCTCCAAATTGGTCTTGGCCTCTCCTAACCTCCTCCAGACCCAGTTGGGGTCTTTCGGCCATTTCTTGCTTCGGGTGTCGATCTGAAGCTGCTCGGCCACTCGGTTTAGTTCGGCAAGAAACTCAGAGGGTGTCCCACCCCAGTTGTCTTGATCTTCCATGAAGTGGACAATGGATTGGGCCACCAGACTTGCTGTGATGGCCTCGTGGTGTTGCCCGGTCAGGGCTTGTCGATAAGCGCTTAAGAACGCTTCCTGACCGTATCCGAGTGCTTGGGAAGCGGCTACACCCCACCGGGCGAAATCTGCCATACGAGGCAGGCTGGAGAGCTGGACGTAAGGATAGTTGGCCAGGGTTTTGGAGACGGCTGTAAAAATACTTGCCAATAGCTCCGACTTCGCCTGATGAAACTGCTCCCACACCTTGTTTTCTTCCCGCCGGTGTTCTTCCGTAATGCGGCCAAGGCCCAGGAGGAGGCTCCTATCCAGCAGGTCGGGTTTGTCCACCACCAGGTTGATGCCGTTAAGACCAACGATGCGCTGAAATGTGAGGATCACCTCGTCCACGTCGGTGAATAGCTCTCTTTTGGAGAACCCGTCCCCTGTGCAGGCCCGACAAAGGGCGTCCGACATCCAATCCGGCAGACTGCTGAAGTTGTCGAGGGGAACGAACCAATGGTGAGCCGCCTGAATAACAAATTCCCGCAAGCTGTCGGTCGGAGCGAGGACGCGCAGGGAGGAAGGATCGAGCAGTTCCTTGAGCATGCCAAACAGTGTCGATTTAGCCGACCCCTGTGGGCCATGGACAACCAGCGGCGGATGGGGGAACCCTGGGATAAAGGCAACAACAAGCCAGACCAGTAAAAGCAATCCTCTCCCATCTTTCTGCGCTTGGCCTGGCAGATTGACGAAATCCAGGAAACGAGTAAGGTTGCCATTCTCCGCTGGAACGACTTGATGTTTTTGATGGGACATCCTCCGAAATAAAATCGGGGTCTTCTCTTGGATGATCCACCCATCCGCATCAATCTGGACGACCTGACCATTGCTTAGGTCGTAGTAGACAACCCCGTTTTGCCAACCTACGCGGACATGCAGTTCTTTACGTGGACAGTCAAAAAGAGCTTTCCCCTCCAAAACCTGGATGGCCGTTTGAAGAGACTCTCTAGAGACCGCCTGCCCCAGCTTCTTCCATGCCAGTTGGACTAACCATTGCCTAAAAGTTTTTGAACGAAGCGGGATTGCGTATCCTGCCGATCCCGGTGGTACGCAATGGGGCTCTTTGTACTGGTCGTGAAAAAACTCTAGTTTTTCGGCTTCGACAAGCGATAGGACCTGCTTTGCGACGGATATCTTCCTTTGTCTGCCATAATCATCGGATAGCTCGTTTTCCTCCGCAGGGTAGCGCATACAAATACCCTCAATCTCTTTCCGTAGCTCCTCCAAGCTAAAATTATGCTTTTGAGCGTGGGGTATCAGAAGCTTTAGGATATCTTCGGCCTTCCAGCCGTTATGATGTAATCTGCCTATGATCTTGGCAAAGGTGGCGTTCCGGTTGCCCTCGTGCAACTTGGCGATAGCCGTTGCGATCCAGCCTGTGGCATTACCGTTTCCTTTGCCGTCTGTCCTGCCTGAAATCCTGTCAAGAATCCATGAAGGTAAAGATGAAAGAGACAACTCACCGGCGAGGGAATCTGATTCCCACTCGTAGTTTTTACCGCTTGCATGGATGGAGGGCGGTGCTACAACATATCCACCATCACCGCGTATGTCCAATCCACGGGCAATCTTACCAGCACAGGTTTTTACGCGGCGCCCGGGGTGCTTGAAGTAAAAATGGCGGCCGCCACCGCCGGTTAAAACTTCAACTGTATTCGGTAACTTGCCACACTGGCGTTCAAGGGCATCAAGAGAGTCTTGTCCTTCCTTCCCATCAACATCAAGCACTACGAGTCCGCTTTCAGCACCGGTAACGATTCCAATGTTTGCATCCCTCCATTTATTCCACCATTCCCTGATTTTTGCCTGGTCGGTCGTGCCATCCTTAAGACCATTTTTTGTTTTGGGATGCTTTCCAGGCTTGTTCTTGCATTTTCCATTCGCTGTACATGAACAGCCAATGGGAGTGGGCGTGTGAATGGGAATAACTCGCCACCCCATACTCGCATATTTTAGAGCAGCCGCTAGGATGTCTCTTTGGATCTCTCCCCGGTTTCCAGCATGAAGCTCATCGATCTCCGCCATATTGACCTCCAGGTTGTCGTGACATTGCAGACACGTTTTCACTACGCCCTGCGCTGGCAATCAGCGCCTCAAACTTCTTAACAATTGTTTGGAGAATTAGGTCCCCAGCCTCTCGCGTAATTGGATGGACACACTGGATTTGCTTGCCGTTAGGGAGGACCTTCGCCGGAAAGAGCAACCGATACCCGCCTCCGTCCGGCTTGCTGTGGATGCCGACATTGCCGACAAAAACCGCGTTGTTTAA
>CAZGMX010000037.1:19371-20875 GCA_964526865.1 uncultured Actinomycetota bacterium
GTGGCGGGGTCGCACCCCAAGCCGGCAAACGCCAGCAGGCCCCCGCGTGGAATCACGGGGATAATTTCAACCTCAGTAACGGTGAGCGGGTGAAAGGCGGCTTCGGTTCTAGCCATTGGAAGGACTCGCAGGCTGTGATTCGGTGGAAGACTGGGCGGCCTGGGCCTTGACGTTCCACTCTGCAAGGACGCGGAAGAATCCGGTCGCGTTCTCAATTATCTGCCGCGCATCCTCGCGGGTTAGCTTGCGAGAGGCGCGGGGTTGCCAAAAGGCAATCGTCTTGTCGAGGAAGTTTGGCTCAATTGTTGCCATATTTTCGCCACGTGTTCATACCTAGTAGCGAAAATCATAGGGATTAAGCAAAAATCGAGGGGGAACCCCTAATAATTATTTTTTTTGGGGGAGGGGGGTAGCAGAGGTGGTTATTTCAGGCTGCTTTTCTTAGGATTGTAAGGAATGACACCGCAAGATGCGGAACAATAAATCCGCTCGCGAAAGAAGCCCTGAGGAATAAACTTTCGTAAGCCATCGCCCTCTTTGAGGTCAGGCAGAAAATCACCGCAAGTCTTGCAACGCTTCTTTTTGCACGTTAATTTCTCAAGAGCATCTCCATATTCTATCCCTGCACTCTGAGAAAGCCTTTCCGCCCATGCCTTAAGCAGTCCGTTCTTCTCTTTCTTGCGATATGTGACATGAATTGCTAATTTCCTAAATTTGTTTGCATGCTTGTATAGATCCTTCTCTCGCGCAGGAGAAAGTAATTCTTCAAAAGAATCTTCTCCATTGCTTACGATGCGAAACAGTCGCAATTGTTGTTTTTTTATCAGTGTTGGAAAGCCAGCTGGAACATGATCTACAACTTTAATAAGTCTTGGAAGATACTCTTTTAGCTTTTTCTTAATCGATCTTTGAACATTTCTCAATTCCCGCATTGATATAGCCAGGTATTTTGTTAAACTTTTTTCTTCGCAGATATTTAGGTCTTTAGACGAAGAAACATCAAGTGACTTCTTCTCTATGCTTAAAAATGGAATACCAAGTGGCATCAGCGGAAATACGTGCTTTGCGAGTTGAAACCAGCTTGTTTCGTACGGTAACCTTACGGGGGACTTGTCCGACAGTTGATCTGCCAAAGCATGGGGGACTATATAAATATCCGTTGCTATTTCATATTTGATCCTGAGTTCTTCGATGGATAGTGCAGAAAATCTTTGACCGTTATTCCATGCTGGTCGCTCTTTTAAGATCGCATCTACCAACGACTCTCTTTCATTTTCTTGTTCCATGCCAATTGCCTACCAATGCTTCTTCGTCAGGTTGTTTTCACTTCTTCGCGAGAAACTAGTGTGTCTATCTCAAATAATATTTCTCCATCATCTGGTCACCAGACCTCCTTCCCAATTAACTATAGAGTTAACCCACTGTTGAAGCAAACTGAATCTAAAGCTATAATGTGCTTATCCGATTGACTCCACTTACCACTACGTGTAGTGTTTATAGTGAT
>CAZGMX010000038.1:0-6978 GCA_964526865.1 uncultured Actinomycetota bacterium
ACCCGCGTCGTGATAGTCTGCGGCATCGGGCAGCGCGCCCACACCAAAGCCATCCAAGATGACAACGATGACTCTACGGATGGGCATAAAAAAACTCAGCGGGTTGGATCGTATTTCTTGGACCTGCGATACCACCAAAATTCGAAGGCCTCAAACAGTGTTGCGGCCATGATCTTGGTGTTGAGGGAGGATTTTCCAGCCTGTCTCCCCCGGTGGTTGGAGGGAATTTCCCGGATTTTGTAATGGAGGTCGTGTGCCCGGATGATGATTTCCGGGAGGATGAAAAGGGACTTGGACCGGAACTTGACCCGGTCGATGAATTCCTTGGACCAGGCCTGGGACCAGTTGTAGTCGTTGATCCGCAGTTTAAAAAGGGCGTTGAGCAGAAAGATATAGACGACGGAGAGAAAAAAGCGAAAGAGTTTGTAGGCGTTGCGCTGCCAGCGCACGCCCAGCACAACGTCGGCGTGTTCTGCTCCCTGGGCCATGAGGATGTTCACAAAATCGGGAAGCTCGGAGCTGTCGAATTCCTCGTCCGCGCCGATGTACATGAGGTATTTTCCGTGCGACGCGGCAATGCCGTCCTTGACGGAACGGACGTACCCCAGATTCTTTTCGTGCAGGATCAACTGGGTCTTGGGATATTTTTTCAGCTCCTCCATCATGACGGCGCGGCTGTTGTCCAGGCTCCCGTCTTCGATGATGGTGACCTCAAATTTCCAATGAGGATGCGCGTAGAGGACGCTGTGCAGATTTCTTAATACGTTAACGATGTTGCCCTCTTCATTGAAGACGGGCATGATGAAGCTGATAAAAATGTCGTTGGATGGTAGTAGGCTCATGGCAGATTGTTCGTAACAGTTCACCGATATCGCAGCGGGTCCTGTCGCCCTCCCGATCCTTCGGCTCCGGGGACCCAGCCCATTGCCGGGTACCCACGCCACCGGCGTGGGTGCGCCCGCACCCATCCCCCCGTGGGACCCCTGCGGGCTGCGGGGTCAATGGGCGCCCGCCCCGCGCCACCCGCTGCTTCATGGTCTCAAGAGGTAATGGACTGATACAACTATTCTCTATGATATGCGCATAGGGTCGGGGGCTACAAGGATTTTTATCAAGGGGATTGTCCGTGTGATACAATTCTAACAGTCTGTTTTTTCTAACCTTCGAGGATATCAAAAATGCTAGCTTCTCCTCTGGCGGATCGCATGCGGCCCTGTTCAATGGCCGAATTTGTAGGGCAGGAGCATCTCCTGGCCTCCGGGGCCATGCTGCGCGTGATGCTGGAAAAGGGAGAGCTCGTCTCCCTGATATTGTGGGGGCCGCCGGGCACAGGCAAGACCACGTTGGCGCGTCTCTTGGCGCAGGCCTGTAAGGCGGAATTTATCCAGCTCTCCGCAGTCACCAGCGGGATTGCCGATGTGCGGGAAGTGATCGCTCTGGCCCAGCACAATCAGCTCTGCGACAAACGCACCATTTTGTTTGTGGATGAATTGCACCGGTTCAACAAGGCCCAGCAGGATGCCTTTTTGCCCCATGTGGAGAAGGGGACGATTATTTTTATCGGTGCCACGACCGAAAATCCCTCTTTTGAGGTGATTGCACCGCTATTGTCCCGGTGCCGGGTGGTTCGTCTGCGGGGCCTGAACCGGGAAAATCTGGGCAATTTGGTCAGCCGGGCGCTGCGAGACAAGGAGAGGGGACTGGGAGGCCGGAAAATAAAGTTGAAGGCGGATGCCCTGGAGGCTCTGATCCGCGGATCCGGCGGAGATGCGCGCGTCATGCTCAATGCCCTGGAACTGGCCGCGAGTTTCATCCAGGATGGGCAGGCCATCGAGGCGGGGCATGTTTCGGAGGCACTGCAGAGCAAGGCGGTGTTGTACGACCAGGAGGGGGAAGAACATTACAATACGATTTCGGCGTTTATCAAGTCCATGCGGGGTTCGGATGAAAACGCCACACTGTATTATCTGACGCGGATGATGGAGGGTGGAGAGGATCCCTTGTTTATCGCGAGGCGCATGGTGATTTTTGCCAGTGAGGATGTTGGGTTGGCGGATTTTCGGGCGTTGTTGGTGGCCGTGGCCGCTTTTCAGGCCTGTGAGCGCGTGGGGTACCCGGAGTGTCAATTGACGCTGACCCATTGCGCTCTGACTCTTGCCAGGGCGCAAAAGTCCCGGGTGGTTGTCAATGCCATGGGCCGGGCGCAGGAAACTCTTGCCAACACGCGGGATGTGGCGATCCCACTTCATTTGCGCAATCCTGTGACGGATGTGATGAAAAAGGAAGGATACGGGGAGGGGTACTCCTGGCAAAAAAGGCCTGGAATTGTGGACGCCAAAAAGAGTTTTCTCCCCGAAGAATTACGAGACGTGGATTTTTTCAAGGATTGATAATGCACGATAACGCAGAAGTCCCTTCCCCAACAGGGAGAATTCAGGTAGAATAAATTTTTTTTGCAGAAAAGGGTTTAGATGGAACGGAATAAATATCTAATGGACAAAAAATGGACAAAAACTTACCGACCATTTGCCTCATCAACCCTCCGTCTGTATTCTTGCTGGACGAGAGGGTTTTTGTAACCCTGGGGATCCTGAAGGTTGCCGCGGTTTTAGAGCGCGCTGGATACGCGGTGGAGATGTTGGATTTTTCAGGGATCGCCAATTACGAAGAGGCCATGGCGGATCATGCCCGGACAAGCAAGGCAGAAATTTTCGGAATCACATCCACAACCCCTCAGATGCCGGCGGCAGTAAAGATTGCCCAGGCGATTCGCCGGGGGCGTCCTTCGGCCCGGTTGATATTGGGGGGGCCCCATATCACATTGGTGCAGACGGCTTGGAAGACAGAGACGGCCGGAAACCGTTCAGGCAGGGCTGTTGCGGCACTGAAAAAACTCTACGATTATTTTGACGTGCTTGTTTCCGGGGATGGGGAAGAAGCGGTCTTCGAGGCAATTCAGAAAGATCCGCGGCCGCTCATCGACGCCAACGACCGGAAATCTCCGTTGTATGTGACCAGCGAAAAACTTAATCACTTGCCCTATCCGGCGCGCCATTTGGTGGACATGCACAGTTATCACTATTCGATCGACGGCCACCGTGCGACCAGCCTTATTGCCCAGTTGGGATGTCCCTTCAACTGCGGGTTCTGCGGCGGACGGCAGTCGCCCATGTTGAGGTTTATCCGCATGCGCTCTGTGGAGAATATCTTGGGGGAAATGCGCAAGATTTATCATGATTATGGCACGACAGGGTTCATGTTTTATGACGATGAGCTGAATGTGAACCCCAGAATGGTCCAACTGATGAACGGTATCTGCGATCTGCAGAAAGAACTCAAGACCGATTTCCGTCTGCGGGGTTTTGTCAAATCACAGCTGTTCACCGATCAGTAGGCGGAGGCGATGTATCGGGCGGGCTTCCGTTGGATTTTGGCGGGATTTGAGTCGGGGTCTCCCAAGATTTTGACCAACATGAACAAGAAGGCGACGATTCAAGATAATGTACGCTGTATGGAGATTGCGCGAAGGCACCATTTGAGGGTGAAGGCGCTGATGTCGGTCGGCCATCCCGGGGAGTCCGAAGAGACGATCGGCCAGACTCACCGCTGGCTTTTGGATGTGCGGCCGGACGATTTTGACGTGTCGATCATCACGGCATATCCCGGTACGCCCTATTATGACCGAGCCGTCCAGTATCCAAAAAGGGACAATGTGTGGGTCTATACGTATCGGGAGACAGGTGATAGACTCTACAGCCTGGATGTGGATTTCAATCAGGTTGCGGATTATTACAAAGGAAATCCTGACGGCGGGTATCATTCGTATGTGTTCACGGATTACCTGGCGCCCGCCCAGTTGACATCCCTGCGGGATTTTGTCGAGAGGGACGTGCGTAAGAAGTTGGGCATCAATTTCAACCCGTCGGCTTTGGCCCGGCGCTATGAGCATTCGATGGGACAGTTCGGCGGTCTTCCCTCCGGTATTTTGCGCCGGACGGGGAGTGAGGGCGCGAAAGTGTAACGAAAGAGAGGTATTGGCTCAATGAAAAATATCATGAGATGGACGATGGTGTTGATGATGGCTGGTCTATGGCAAGCAAGCGCCCTCGCGCAGGAAGCGAGTGATCAGGCGGCGGCAAAAGACGAAGGGGCCTTGAAGGTTCAGGGCGGACCGTCGGTTCCGTTCTTTGAGTCGGTGCAGTCCGCGATCGATCCGGAGTTGATCAAGGAACCTCCCGTTACGATTGCGCTATTGCCGGCGAATGCCTGGCCCAAGGTGATTTCTGATTTTTCCAAGGCGACCGATGTGGATCCGGTGAAGGCGCTGCGGGTGGGTTTATTTGGCCAGTTGAGCGTTCTGCCATATCATGACTTGCACATACGGGAGGTGGATCGCATTCTGGCGCAGGAAAAAGCGGGAGATCCGACAGTTCTTGCCCAAAAAAATCCGCCGGAGCTCGGCCGGATACTGGGCGTGGACGCGTTGATCTATATGGACATTGAGAAGGCTGAAAATGTTTCGTCTGGAATCCATTCCTACACGGGATACGACGCGACGGTGAGAATGGTTCGAGCCAGAGACGGCAAGGAGTTGTGGCGCGCGAAGCTGGGTTTTGCCAACCGGGGAGGGGTCCTCAGTTTCAAGTCATCGGAGGTGGTGTCGCTTCTGGAATTTGAGCAGGAAAACCAGAACCGCGCCAGGGCATTCCGCCTGGCGGCGCAAAATTGGAGCCGAAAAGTGGTGGAGGATCTTCAAGAAAAAATCAAAAAAGCCAAGGAAACGGGAGGGGACGCCGATGCAAAGTAGCGACAGAGGAACGCCCCGTCGTTGGGGGAGAAATACGTCAATCATTGGCCTTGGCCGCGTTGGTATTTTGTCGCTGTTTGCGGCATTCTTAATCGGCGGTTGCACCGCTTCTCAGCAAAACGTAAGAGAAACAGGTTCTGTCCAGGAGGGAAATTCCTGGAGGGTAGCGGTCTTGCCTCTGGAGGAAAGCGACAATGGACAGAACGAAGTGGCCACGGCATTCCGCCGGGAGTTGTTTGCCGGCTTGCAGGACAGCTCCTATCGACTGATCGAATTAGACCATGTCGATGAGGCCCTGGCGAAGATGGGAATCAGCGATCCCGAGGCCTTGCGGGAGATGCTCTCCAAGAGTCCCCAAATGTTCAAGGAGGCGTTGGGGGCGGATGTGGTTGTCAGGACAAGGATCACGGCGTGGAATTTGACCTATCTGGCCATCCAGAGCGAAATCAAGCTGGAGGTGGAGTGCGCGCTGGTGGACTTGAGCAGCGGCAAGGAACTGATGAGTGTCACCAGGGCGCTATCCAAGGTCTCTGGAATCTCCAAGATTCCGACGGGGCTCATCGAGGCTGGTGCGTCGCCTGTCATGGGGTTGACGCCGGCGGTTCAGAGGGAAGTGATCAACCGGCTTGCCTCGGATATGGCGGTGATCTTGAGCGGCGGAAAGCTGGAAGAGAAACAGGAACCGAAACTGGAAGAGAAGCAGGGACTGAAGCAGGAAAAAACAATCGGATAGAAAAGGGGAGACGACGCGATATGGGATGGCTGCCCGAGTGGATGGGTTTTTTGTATGACCCCGTGAAGTTGAAAGAGCTTGTGGCCTGGGGAGGCTACGTGGTTTTGTTTGCCATTGTCTTTGCTGAGACCGGACTATTGGTAGGGTTTTTTCTGCCCGGGGATTCGCTATTGGTGACGGCGGGCCTGATGGCTGGGCAGGGATATCTGGATATCGGCTGGCTGATGATTTTGTTGAGTATCGCCGCCATCGCCGGAGACGCGATCGGCTACGCGATTGGATACAAGGCCGGTCCCCTGATTTTTAAGCGGGAACAGTCGTTTTTCTTCCGGAAGGATTATCTCTTGAAGGCCAAGGCCTTCTATGAGAAACACGGCGGCAAGACGATCATCATTGCCCGTTTCGTTCCCATCATCCGCACGTTTGCCCCCGTCGTGGCCGGCGTGGGACAAATGCGCTACAGTCGGTTCGCATCGTACAATGTTTTTGGCGGTTTGGGGTGGGTGATTTCCATGTGCATGGGGGGGTATTTTGTCGGACAGATTCCGGGTATTGACAAGTATTTGCATGTGATCATCGTGGTGGTGATCTTTTTGTCTATTCTTCCCGGAATCATAGAATACGCCAAGGCGCGATACAGGAAAAAACAGACTCTCGATGTTGTCTATTCAGAATCTCACCGTTGAACAAACTCCATCCGGCGAGGCGGTTTTGCGACTGCCTGGCCGGTTGGACATCCACACAGCCCAGGCTTGGATAGAGGACCTGGACGGTCTCACTCTGCCTTCCGGATGTTTGACATTGCGTCTGGATTTTTCCGCTGTGACGGTGTTTGATAGCGCGGGGGCTCTTGTCGTCCTGCAACTGAGCCGCAAGGCCACCCAGATGGGAGTGTCCATCCGGTGCGACAACGCGAGCAGTCAGATATCGGGCCTGTTGGGGCTTGTCCGGCCCCAGGATGTGGATGCGTCTTTCGCGAAGGACGCCAAGAAACACCAGAGTTTCCTGCCGAAGGTGGGGGAAGCCACGATTGGCGTTGCCCAGGATATCCGTTTTTTGGTGACGTTTGTGGGGGACGCCTGTCTGGGATTGGTGTCCGCATGTCTTCATCCCAAAAAGGTCCGCTGGGGGGATACGATCACTTACATGGTGCGGGCCGGTGTCGATGCGATCCCCATCGTCGTCCTCATCAGTTTTTTGATTGGCCTGATCATGGGATTTCAGGCTGCTATCCAGCTGAAACAATTTGGGGCCAATATTTTTGTGGCCGATCTGGTCGGGTTGGCGCAGGTGCGGGAATTGGGACCGTTGATGACCGCCATCATCGTGGCGGGCCGTTCCGGATCCGCTTTTGCGGCGGAAATCGGGACCATGAAAGTCTCGGAAGAAGTGGATGCGCTCAAGACCATGGGGTTTGATGTCACCCGGTTTTTAGTGG
>CAZGMX010000038.1:6988-14740 GCA_964526865.1 uncultured Actinomycetota bacterium
CGGCCTGCGTGCTGGCCCTGTGCTGGTTCCCCCTGGTGACCATGCCGACGCTGGCGTTGATTTCGGATGCCGTGGGTATTTTTGGGGGACTGCTGGTGGGGATCAGCGCGCTGGATTTAACCGCGGTCCAGTATCTGAGAGAGACGACCAAGGCGGTGGGGCTTTTTGATGTGTTTTCGGGATATTTCAAGAGCATTGTTTTTTCGTTTTTAGTGGCGTGGGTGGGATGTTTGCGGGGGCTTCAAGTAAAGGGCGGCGCCGAGGGAGTGGGAATCGCCACCACCTCCTCCGTGGTCAGCGGGATTTTTCTGATCGTTTTATCCGATGCGGTGTTCACCGTTCTTTTCAGCATTCTTTGGTGAGAGGGTAGGAATGGATACCAGCGCGATCATTCAGGTTCAACATTTGACGGCGAGTTGCGCAGGCCGGATTATTTTTAAAGACGTCAGGGTTGACGTGAAGCGCGGGGAGATCTTTGTCAGGCTGGGCGGGAGCGGTTGTGGGAAATCGACGCTCTTGAAGCACATGGTGGGGCTTCAAAAGCCGGCGGCAGGCCATGTTTTGATCGACGGGCACGATATCTCGGCGGCTGAAGGGCAGAAACTGCAGGAGATCCAGCGGAAATTCGGAGTCCTTTTTCAGTCCGGGGCGCTTTTCGGCTCCATGACTCTGGCGCAAAATGTGGCCTTGCCCCTGGAGGAATACACAGCCCTTTCCAAAGACGCGATCGATTTGATGGTGCGGATGAAACTGGCCATGGTCCATTTGTCCGGATACGAGCATCACGCCCCCAGCGAGTTGTCGGGGGGAATGAAAAAGCGCGCGGGACTAGCCCGTGCCATGGCGCTGGATCCTGACATCCTGTTTTTTGATGAGCCCTCGGCCGGTCTGGACCCCGTGACGTCTGCGGATTTGGACAATCTCATCCTTCAATTGAACCGGAGTCTGGGGACGACGATCGTGGTGGTGACGCACGAACTGGCCAGCATCTTCGCGATTGCACACCGAGTGATCATGCTGGACAAGGAAGAAAAGGGGGTCATCGCGCAGGGGGCTCCCAACGAACTCAGGGAGAATTCCACGGTTCCAAAGGTACGCAATTTTTTCAACCGGCAGGGGGAGAAAAATATCGTGGGAGGTTTGGGGTTGGCGGTGAAAGGGGCTGCGGCCGAATGGGCGCCCACCCCCGGCCACCCGTAACTGATACGATGAAAGATGACAAAACGGTGGGGGAATGTTAGTTTAATACGATCATGGCTACGGAATCTCAAAAATTTCAGGTAGGGGTCTTCGTCCTGGCGGGAGTGTTGCTGGTGCTGGGGACCCTTTTTTGGCTGGGCGCCACGCGCCACACCAAGCCCACCTCCACCTATGTGACATATTTTGACGAGGCTGTGACGGGGTTGGACATCGAGTCTCCCGTCCGGTTCAACGGGGTGGGTGTGGGAAAGGTCAAGGATATCCGCATTGTCCCCGGCCACAATCTGGTGGAAGTTCTGATGGACCTCGACCGGCAGTTTGAAGTGCGGGACGGAATGCGCTCCCGCCTGGCCATGCAGGGGATTACGGGACTCAAGTATATCGAGCTGGAAACAAAGAGGCTCAAGCCCGATCCGCCGCCTGTGCTGGATTTCACGCCGCTGTATCCTCTCATCCCGTCCCGGAAATCGGATTTTGAGGAATTGGCGCTGGCCGTTGAGGACATCATTTTGTCCATCAAGTCCATCGACATGAAGGGGATTTCCGACAACGCGGTGAAGGTACTCTCGAATGTCAACTCGCTGGTGGAAAAATTCAATGCCAAGGTGGAGGAACAGAAGACGCTTTCCAAGTGGACGTATGTTGCTGAGCAGGCAAATCTATTTTTAAAAAATGTCAATTCGATGATGGGGGAGGTCCGGCTGACGCTCAAGGAGGTGAACGATACGGCCCAAAAGACCTCCAATCTCGTTTCGGTACTGTCTCAAACCATCAAACAGAATCCGTCGTCTTTGCTTTTGAGCGGGCCTCCGCCCCGCCAGGGGGCTGACAAGCAATGAAACTGGGAATCATTCGCACAGCGGTGACAACACAGAAGTTTTTTCGCCGCTCCACACCTCCGCGTGATGACGGTAGGCCGGGTACCCGCTTTCGCGGGTGGCCGTACCTAATACTAGAGCGCGAAGCGCGGCAGTGTTCGGGCTCAAAGACTTCTGTGTTGTTCCTGGTTTTGTTATTGGCGGCGCTTGCCGGGGGCTGTTCCGTGAGCCAGCCCTTCGTCAAGATCGATTACTATCAGTTGGATTATCCGGCGCCTGCGGCCGGCAAGGAAGCGCCGCTGAACGTGGTGGTGGGAGTCCGCCGGTTTGGGATTGGGTCCATGTATGATCACGACCGGCTGGTTGTGCGGGAAAAGGGGATGAAGATCGAGCAGTCCTATTACCGGCGGTGGGTGACAAATCCCCGCATGATGTTTTCGGATCTTCTGCTTCGGGATCTGCTGGCGACGGGCAGTTACAAGGCAGTTGTCATGATGCCCGCTGATGTTTTGGCGGACTATGAAATCGGTGGATTTATCCAAGAAGTGGCAAAAGATGTGACGGGTTCCGCGCCGAAGGTGGTCATTTCCGCCGACATCACTCTATTTCGCTGTCTTCAGGGCCGGGCGAATCAAGAGCGCGTCATCTTTCAAAAATCTTATACAAGCGAATTGGAGTGCAAGTCAAAAGCGGCGGCCGATGACATGGCGGCCATGAGTCTTGCCGGACGCGATCTGTTTGACAGAATTGTGAAGGACATTTACGAAGGGATAAAAAAATCTTCTGCTTCTGCATCCGCTTCCGCGCCTGCCCTGCCGGCACCGGCGCCCCAGGCGGAAGCTCCATCTGTTTCTGCAACGGTCAACCAGTAATATTTATGGGCAATCAGACGCGCAAAATTCATGTGAGGGATCTTGTCATCGGAGGGGGAGCGCCCATCTCCGTGCAGAGCATGTGTGCCACCCGCACGCAGGACTTGGAAGCCACCATCCGGCAAGTCCGGCTTTTGGAGGCGGCAGGAGCGGATTTGATCCGCGTGGCGGTGGACAGCGCCAGGGATGTCGAGTTTTTGAAGGAAATCCGCAAAAAAACTGCCGCGCGACTCGTGGTGGATCTGCAGGAAAATTTCCTGCTGGCCGGGGAGCTGGCCCCGTTTGTTGATAAGATTCGGTACAATCCGGGGCACCTCCATCACCTGGACAAAGCTCGTTCCGTGGAGGACAAGGTCGGGTGGCTGGCCGGTATTGCCCGAAAACATAAGATCGCCCTTCGGGTGGGAGTCAACTGCGGCTCCGTGGCCCCTGCCTTTTTGGAAAAATATCCCGGAGATCGGATTGCCGCCATCGTGGAGTCCGCGCTGTGGCACTGCGATCTCTTGGACCGGCTGGATTTCTTCAACTACGTGGTCAGCCTGAAAGATTCGGATCCGCAAAAAGTGATCCAGTGCAACAAACTCTTTTCCCAGCGCCGGAGCGATGTCCCGATCCATTTGGGGGTGACCGAGGCGGGGATGCCGCCGGAGGGCATCGTCAAGACCCGCATCGCCCTGGAACATCTGATTCCCCTGGGCATTGGGGACACCCTGCGGGTGTCGTTGACGCTTCCATTTGACCGGAAGGCAGAAGAAATTGCCGTGGGACGTCAAATCTTGGAGGACATCCGCGGCGGCCGGTTTGTGTCGGCGCCTGATTTTGGAAAGGGTCTCAACACCATCGCCTGTCCCTCCTGTTCCCGCGTGGAGAACGAGGGGTTTGTAAAGCTGGCCCAGGATATGCGGAAGATGACGGCATACGCCAAGGATCATCACATGACCATCGCGGTGATGGGGTGCCGGGTGAACGGGCCGGGAGAGACGGACGACGCCGACCTGGGGCTTTGGTGCGGCCCGTCAATGGTGACATTGAAGCAAAAGCACGAGACAGTCGGAACGTTTCGGTATGACGAGGTGTTGGAGCGCTTGCGCCATAAGCTGGACGAGTTGATTACGAGGTGCAAAAAGGATTAAGGAAATGATTGTTTGCAGTGCCCATAACATCAGGATGTCAAGCGCTGATTGGTTATTCTTGTTTTTACTTAATCCTTAATTCTTACAACTTAATTCTGTTATTTTTTTTGACTTTAATTTTTATCAGCACTTTCTTTACCGTGTGGACGTCTAAAAGAAGAACAAGAAAGGGAGAAATAAAGTGAAACAGTGGAAAAAATGGAGCGCGGCTGTTTTTGTTTTTATGTGGATGGTGTGGACGGCCGGGCCGTGCGCGGTTGCCGGAGGCTTTCCCTTCAATATTTTTGGCGGCGGAAATCAACAGGATCCGCAGGAAGACCAGCCCGTTGCCACAGTGGAGGGAAAGGTCTACTACGCGACCACGCCCGACGGCTGGAAACTGGCGCTGGAGCATGTGCCGCCGTCCTTTGGCGGGACGGGCAATATTCCGGTGATTCTCTGTCACGGTCTGGGCTACAACGGAGATTTTTGGATGTTGTCACGCCGGGTCAATCTGGCCTTGTTTCTGGCGGATCAGGGCTACGACGTGTGGATTCTTTCCCTGCGGGGCGCGGGCAAGAGCAGCAAGTGGATGTACAAAATCGCGGAAATCGGCATGGACGCGCCCGGGATGGTTGATGGCATCAACAACAAGGACTACGTCTCCACCGCTATTCAGGGGATCGGGATGCTCTTCAAGCTGTCCCAGGCAAAACTCACCAATGCCTCGGCCAATCCAAAATACATGAATTGGACGTTCGATGACTACGTCAATATCGATGTTCCGACGGCGATCGATTACGTCAAGAAAACCACGGGGGCGCCGGAAGTATTCTGGGTGGGGCACAGCATGGGCGGCAACGTGATGCTGGCGCATTTGGCGACCAATCAGCGCAATGACCTGCGGGGTGTTGTGACCGTGGGGTCTCAGCTGACGATGGCAAACGGTCACGTCGTTTCGCAATACATCAATACCCTGCAGTGGCTGAGATTGATGGAACTGAAAAACGGCGTGGAGAAAGACCAGGCCCGGGAGGCGGCAAAAGAACAGGCGCGGGCCCTGTTGTTCAACCAGAACAATATGGAGGGAGACGTGGTCCAGCGGCTGGAGGTTGCCGGAACGGACACGCCCGCCGTCGGGGTGCTGGGCCAGTATTTTGAGTTATTGGGAACGGGCGAATTCAAGTCGGCCGACAACAAATACAACTATGCGAAACACGCCTCCAACATCAACGTCCCAATTTTGCTCAGCGCGGGGGCCCAGGATTCTTTTGTGAATCCCAACGACCTCGCGTTTTTGAATCAAAATATTTCTTCTGTGGACCGCCAGATGTTGATTTGGGGGCCGTCGTCCGGCATGTATCCTTTTGGCCACAACGACGCCCTGATCAGCCGCCGGGCGGTGGAACAAGTATATCCGGTGATTGTCGAATGGCTCAATCAACATTCTGGGGGAAGTCTTCCGGGGTCACGGCTTTCGCAGACGCAGCCCTCGTACGCTGGAACCTATTCTCCTGCGGCGGGTGCGGCTTCTTATGGAACGGCCGGAGGAACGACCGGAACCGTTGGGACCATGCCCCAGCCTGTTTTCCAGGGGGCGTCCGCCCGTCCGTCCGGCGGCAATGAACAGGACAGCGGCAGACCGATGAAAGCGCAGGCTGTGTTGGATTATTAATAAATAGTGACAGCAACCAATTAATTATTTTCAAATAATTAATTGGTTGCTGTCACTATTTAAACTTGACCGCCTTGAGGGCCTTTTGAATCGCGGGCTCTTTCATGAATGTTTTCCACACCAGGCCCGTGCGGTAGTTCTCAATCATCAAGACGATGGGGCCCTGGTCGATTCCAATATATTTGTTGGAAAACCAGCTCAATTCCAGATTGAAGGCGTCCACAAATCCGTAAGGTCCCCAGATCTTGGGCGTCAATTTTTTCAGCATCAACCGGATCATGGCCACGGAATCCTCCGGTGTGAACACAATGGAAGAAATGGCGGCGGTGGGTGTGACCGTGCCGTCGTCCACTCCATAGGGGGCGCCGTAGGCCATGTATCCCGTGGGACCGTCTGAAGCGGAGAGCCCCCAAAATCCTTCCTTGTATGTTTTGAACCTCTTCGTTCGTGACTGGCACCACTTCTTGTTGGCCCGTGTGGCGCGGATGGAATTTTCGAAGTAGTCGGCCTCTTCGTCCTGCATACCCCGGAAATCCACCCAAATGTGCGAAACTTGGTGGGTGAACAGCGGCGGGCAGGCAATAAAATTTTCGCCGTCGAACTCGGTGCGCAGGCGGGACCATTGATACCAGCATTTGCTTGGGATGGGGTGTGTGTCGGATCCGATGGCCAAAAGATAGAGGACCATCAGCTCGCAGTAGTCCGACCACCGGGCGGTCAAAAAGCCATCCTCCGGCGTCCAGCCCATGCAGAGCGTTTTTTCCTTTCCCAGCATCCAGTTCCAGTCCACTCGACGGTATATTTCCCGGGCGAGTTTTTCGATTTCGGTGCCCGGATAATAATTTGCGGCGGTTAGCATTCCCGCCAATAGAATGGCGGTATCGACGGAAGATACCTCGCTGTATTCCCACCTTTCTCCGGTCTCCAAATCCAAAAAATGATAGAAAAATCCATGTTCCTGTTCGGCCTGATTCCGGTAGAACTTGAGTCCCTTCAAAATAAGGTCTTTGGCCTTGGCGTCGCTGATCCAGCCCCGCGACACGCCCACGCACAAACTGGACATGCCGTATCCCACGGCCGCGGTGCTGGCGATGGGGTAGTGATCGCTGTTGGATTTCCTGCAGAGATCCTTGACCAGGCCGTTTGTAGGATGGGTATTGTTAGGAAAATAATCGAAAGCGGCATGTTGCACAATGTCCAGTAGTTGATCCGGAGGAAGGTCCGCTGCGTTTTTCGGAAGCGGGTACGATTTTGCCACTGGCGCTGGCGGAGGCGCAAGTTTGTATTTGGGCCCCGGAATGAGTTCAAAGCCGTCAAAGAATACTTCCGCTTTTTGCGCCTTGCCTATGTCCGAGCGGAATGTGAGCGAAAAATTGTCCATGCTGGTCCAGTTGTCGATTCTCTTGTACGTGTCCAGCGGCACGACGACATCGATCCATTTTCCAGGGACGATGGGTTCGTGAATAAAATCCGCGCTGGGCAGTTTCTGTTCCAGCCATTCCACATTCTTGAACCCGACCAAAAACTGTGTTTGGGAATTGGAAAACGATATTTTAAAACGGAATGCAGAATAACCTCGTAAATCCATTCCTGCAAGGCCGCACCACCAGCCTGCTTCTTTGAGCTTTCCTCCTGCCCGCCGCACGTCGTAGAAAATCCTTTGTACGGTGCCCGTCTGCTCAAAACGCATTCGATCAACGGTGATGACGCCGCCGCGTCTGGCCCAGGTTCCTGAATTTCGGGTGGGTTGTTGATCTGGTTCGAATCCTTCGATCAGGTGGGGGATGTTTGGCTTGGTTTTATCCCGGGCCGGGCTGCTCTCTTGCAGGATGATTCTGACATAAAGGCACACAATTGAGATTGTTATGATAAATGCAAACAATCCCCAAAGAAGAATTTTTCTGATTTTGAGAGTTTTGAATTTCTTATGGCGCTTTTTTATATCTTGCTTCGTTCTCACTTTAGGCCTATCCTCGCCCCAGTTCCATCACTGGTGGCGCCACATGCCAACCCTGATCATCACCGAGAAGTCGAGCCAGGCAAGAGACCTCCGCGCCGCCCTCGGCGACCGGTTC
>CAZGMX010000038.1:14750-20363 GCA_964526865.1 uncultured Actinomycetota bacterium
TGCTTCGGTCTCATGGCCAGTATTGAAAATAGTCTATCAAGGATGACAGGCTAATGAAAGCGAATAGGTCTGAAAAAAGCCGGTCGTATCCAAAATTGGGTTGCGCCCCTTGACAAAACGAAATTCGCAGGTTATAATCACAGCAGTATGAAGGCTTTGCGAAAAGACCATAGGGTTTTTCTGCATAAACCTGTGTTCTTGGGTTTGTGTATGGTGTCTCTTCTCTTGGCTTCCTCATTCGCTGGGGAAGTCTCAAAGGATACGCTTGCGCCTCCCAGCGCGATTAAGGCGTTGAATGAAAGCAGATTGCGAAAAGAAAGATTCAAGGCCATGATTCAGGCAAGTCTGGCCGAATTGCCGGAGGATTTTCCGCTGAGGCAGAACAATAGATCCACTGCCGGTGATATCGAAGAATTGGCGGAATATCTGGCCGATTATTATTCAGAGGGCGGAGAGATTCCGGCGATCCACTGGGTTGTTCCCGGTCAGCCGATGAGCACGAAAATGATGTGGGAACGCCTGCGGAAAGGGCAAATTCTATTGTATGGAGGCCCCTTTGAGGAGGGACAGGAATTCTTTTACCGCATGGCGAGGGCGGCCGGGACTTTGACCCCGGATGAAAGGATGGCTCTGGACCGGATTCACGGGGCTTTTTGTGTGGGGGCTCCCCGGAGTGTGGAATTCACGGGGAGTATCCTGCGTCAGGGGCCGGTAGCGGGATTCAAGTTTGCCGAGGTCCTGTTTTATTGGCGGGCGGCAATTGCCGGAAAAGAATACTCGTTTGAGCACGCACGGCCGGCTGATGCCGGAGAGATCGCGCAGATCAACAACACGGCGGCCGAGGGTAGTCCGGAAATTCAATTGAACGAGGATCAGGTGAGGGACTGGATCGTCCAAAATCCCCGTTCTCTGATTGCCCGTGATGAAAATGGCCGGATCGCCGGCTGTGAGTTTCTTTCCCTTCTCAATTCGAGAAAGGTTCCCGTTACGTTCAAGAGTATGACGCAATCCCACGCCGCCGCCCGTCAGCGAGGCCGGGATACCCTGGTGGATTTTTGGATGGTCCTGCCGGATGGGCCCGAAGCATATGATATTCAGCGGGGACTCTTTGCGGCGGCGGAGAGGATGGCGGATTGGGGGGGTGGTGTGTCCTATATCATCGAGTATAGGCGTCTGGCCTGTTTGGAGCGGATTCTGCTGGAGTATGAATTTGATGAGCGTTGCAAGACGCAGGGGGTGGGGGCGACAAAGCTCACCATGGAAACTTTTTGCACGAACCTGGCGATTCAAATATTCAAGTCGGGAAGCACGCCTCAAAACGAAGCGTATGTCAAGAAACTGCGGCCAATGATTTTTGAAATCAAGCGGCTGGATGCAAAAAGCCTGACGGGACCAACCATGGTGAATGTGTTGAAACAGTCGTACGTGGAGATGATGAAAATCAATCGGCGCTTTTCCCTGGGCCAAAATCAGAAATTGGAATCTTCCGTATTGGGTTGGAAAGGGTTGTCGATCGACGATTTTATCAAAGGACATTACCTGTTTCTCACCCGGCCCGAGCCGGTTGCGATGGATCCTGTGTCCAAGAGAGCCATTACGCACGACGACTATCTGGCCCTCATGAAAAAGGGCCTCTTGCGGGGCTATCCGGGATTGGACCGCTCCCTGGAATCCTGCAAGGTTTTTACCGCCGGATGTCAGCGCTCGGTCTATGTGGATTATAGCCGGGACTACCGCAAGGCGCATCCGGGAGAAACGCTTTCCGTGGATGATTTTTGCAGGCAAATGGGGCGGGTGCCTGGGGACCGGGGTCTGATGGGATTGCTGGGGGATGTGGAAGGGCAGGCGGTATTCAGCGGCGAGGAAAAAGACGACGTGGAATCCTTGGGCCGCGTCTATGTGCTCTTTCGCCGGGGCAATCTCACAGACCTGTTGGCCAGGATTCGCAAACAGCAGGAAGACCAGCAAAAGTCAAAACGCAGTCCTGCCGGCGCTACGGCGGCAAAGTCTGTGGGACCAACTGTCCAGGACCGGTTTAAATCGGCCGTGGACGGATATGTCCTGGATCCCTCTCATCGAGTCGAGTTTGATATCCATGGCTCCAATCCATTGGGCGTGTTGTTGAGAGAAGCGCAGTCGCGGGCAGGGATTGTGCCGGTGGTTGTGCGCAGCGGAAATCAGCCGGTGGAAAATCCAAATGGATCGGCCGGCATGCTCCACCATGACAAGAGTTTTGATTTGGGAAACGGCATTGAGGCGCCGACGCAATTGGTCTATGACGAAAATACGGAGACGCTCTATCTTGCGATTCCGGAAAATCTCTATCGAAGCGCCGATGCCGTGGATGTGCGGAGCGCAGAAACAGGAATTGTGCACGATATGGTGGAGGGCCAGGAACTCAGGCGATTGAGGTATTTTGAAGACAGCGCGTGGATGGATCTAGGGTTGGATGATTCCAACGCAATGGATCTGGAGGACAAACGTCAGGCGGCGCATCTGGCTGGAGTGCGCGCGGCGGATGCGAGGGTCAAGCCGCGATACGTGCTGGACGCATTGGATCGTTACGAGACGGGGAAAAGACACCGCATCCTCAGAGATTTGGTTGATGATACCGAGGCAAAGAAACGGGCGATTGAGAAAAATCCCCACATGGATCCCGGGCTGAGGGCATTCGGTCTGGCGCTGGCCGAGCAGGTAAAGGAACGAGCGCAGACGATCTTGAATCGAATGGGTCCACAGAAAACCGCGACGGAGGTCGAGTTTAGGGACCAATTTGTCCGGGCGGTAGGAAAGGAGGATGTGGAAAAAATTCTGATTTATCCCCTTGCCAGGACAGAGGTCGAGGATGTCTTGATGGAGTTGGCGACGGATTCTTCCGTCACGGATGTCTTGCTGGTGGATCCTGCCGTTTCTGCCGGAAAAAGAAGATTGGAACACGTCCTGGATATTTTCGAGCATGTGGGAAATGCCGCGGTAAGAACTTATTCCGTGGAGGGGCCCCTGCCTGATTGGCGGGTGATTCTTGTGGATTGCCGGGGCAAATTGCGCCGGCTGCACGTGATCGGCGCGGCGTGGGAAAATTTTCATGTTCCAAGAGATGTGGGGATAGCAAGAAATCTTGTTGTGCATGCGCACCTCCCGCAGTTGTGGATAGGAGGGGATTTTCTAGGATTTTATCGGGGGATGTTGGCGCAGATGAGAATCGGGGATCGATTGTGTCTCAAACGGGTAAGGTCCCCCCTGGTGATGCTGGCATGGAGCGTGTTAGGGCTGGAAAGGGAAGATGCCCGTCTGTCCAATTATCCCGAAGGGGAAGTGGATGCTGCGCGGGGGGGAGACATTGTTTATGGCTGGGTGGTTTTAAAAAAACAAAAAGATGTGACCGATGACCAGATCGATGCAATGATCCAGCTGGATGCCGCGCTGTCCCGAATTCGGGATGTTGCCTGCCGTGACGTCCAGAGCCCTTTGAAGGATGTGCCGGGGTTTGACGAGGCGTTCGGGCGGGTGGATGCCCAATTGCGGGCCCTGCCGGGCAGTCAAAGAGCGCAAGCTGTGAAAGCGGTCCGCGCGGCGCTGGATTCCGTCGTCGTATCGGATTCCCGCCGGCGGGAATTGAGTAAACTCATGCAGCAAAGCGATGGTTTTACAGTGCCGTATGATCCGGGTGAAGAGCTGGAGGATGGAATGAAGAAGGGGCTTGCAGTGGATGCGGCCGCGTAGGCGACGCGAAGCGTCATCGCGAGTCCGCCGACGATTTAGTGGCGGACGTGGCGATCTCGTAGTAACAACGAGATCGCCACGGTCGCTTCGCTCCCTCGCAATGACGGGTCTATAGATAGTGAGAAAACGATATGAAATTGATGGCGCGATATAAAAAGATAGCACAGATTTTCAACATCGCGTTGAGCCTGTGTTTTCTGGCCCAGCCGGCATGTCCGGCGCCACGCGATTCCCTGGATCATGCGACCCTTGCGCCTCCTTCTGTCTTTAACGGACCAAATTCAGGACAGGGTGAAGACGATGACGAACCCTCCGCGCCGGAAGACAACGCCACGGTGGTTCCCTATCTTAAACCAGGAGAAATCGCGGTGTCTCCGGATGGTTTGAAGAATGTTATTATCGGGAATCCCACGGAGGTTGTTCGTGTGGTTAAAGAAAAATTCAAGCTGCCGCCCGTGCGGACGTGGGAAAAACCCCATTTTATAGCGAAGGTAGGAACTCGAAAGGTTGTTTTCTTTAAGCGTCATGCCGGTCCCCAAACCGTCTGGGCGTTCCATGAATCGGATCTGGACAAGGTATGCCTCATCACCGGATTTAAGCTTCGGCAGGATGTTCCCTGGCTGACAGAGGATTCCGGAAGAATAGGAATTTATCCCCACGGCGAATTAGGTGTCATGAAGGCCTTTACGGGAGATCCCGATGACGTGTGTTCAAAAATCCTGGCCGTTCTTCCCAGCGTGTATCAGGACAAAAATCAAAAGACCGCCACGGTGCCCATGGCAGGCAGGGAGGTGGTCTTTGTCAAGATGAGGACGGTGCGGGATCTGGTGTGGACATTCGCTCCGGACGATGCGGTGTTGATTGCCGAAGACCGCCATCTCACGCGCGTGGGTATCCCCTCATTGGACCGGACAAGAGAAAAGGCGCTGTCTTTTAGAGGCCTGGTGAAAGAATTCTATTTAAGTCCCAGCACATGGGGGAAGCAGATGGACGAGATCAGAGAAAGGGGTGCCTTGCAGAACCCGCAAGATTATCCGCAGGACAGGATTACCATTACGAAGAAAGACGCGAGTGTCACATTGTTTAAACGATGGCATGAATCCACGCTTGTCTGGGCATTTCACGATACGGAGCAGGAGTTGAAAACCGTGGGCAAAATTTTCAGGCTGGTCTCGCGGAAGGTCCCAAAGTACGCCAGGAAAAAAGAAGCGATTGTCTCCATTGAGGGTGTCGCACGGGTGACCCAGACGCGAATCAGGGAGACGGCGAGTTTTCTCAGAAAAGAGCTGGGGGATCCCTACGACTGGGATTCATGGGACATCCCCGAAAAACCCGTGGGAGGCGTGGTGTTTTTCAAGCGGTGGAGCGGGAAAAAACTCGAATGGGCTTTTGATCTGAGGGATGGGCCGGCGGTTGCCGCGATGGGCGGGGCGGAATCCCGCGGCGCCGTTCCGCAAATTGATGCAAAACTGATTCCTGTTTCCGGGCCCGGCATGAAGAGACTCTTCACCGGCCGCACCGATCATTTTGCGCGGATCATCCAGGAGCTTCTGCCCGATCCAAAAATCACCGAAGAGACCCCTGTTCCGGTTCCCATATGGGATGAGACCGTCCCCTTCCATCGATATCGCACCGGCAGGTCCAGTTACGTCTATGGTTTTGATGAGGAATATGCAGTGACGGTAGGCAATTACGCGGTCGTGAAACGGATCGAAGAGCTGCAAAAAATTTCCGTGGTCAGACATTCGGATTTGAATCTTATGTTGTGCATACTGCAAGTCGGGGGCACGAAACTCTCTTCCGAGCAGGCGGATCAATTGATCCGGGAGGGCGGAAATCTCGCCCGCAGGGCCGAGTGGATCGCGCGGCTGGCAAACAGAAAAAATGCCA
>CAZGMX010000038.1:20373-20590 GCA_964526865.1 uncultured Actinomycetota bacterium
GTCCAGGCCATTGCCCTGTCGAAAACGCCGAATCCTCAGGCCGTGCTCCAGCAATTGACGCCGGTGTTGCCGCAAGAGGAACCGCCGGTACCCGCGCCCGTCACGGCTTCTTCTCAATCCCCGCCAGCGGCGCCGGTGAAAGCAAGGCCGGCAAAACCAGCAAAAACAAAGCCGGCCCCGCGGGTGGTATTACCTAGAAAGACGCTCAAGATACCGG
>CAZGMX010000039.1:0-12058 GCA_964526865.1 uncultured Actinomycetota bacterium
TCCCCCTTTGAACAGGGGACAAGGCATATTGTTTGAACGGGGGTACGCGCAAAACATTTGAAGCATCTCCCGGCGTGAGGTAGAATACCGGCCTGATTTGTCTGATTTAGAAGTCCGTTCACGAACCGAAGATCAATACAGATCAATCGCAAGGAGTTTCGACATGATGGAATATGGCTTCACGCCCGAACAGGACATGGTCCGCGACTTGGCCCGGCAAATCGCCGATGAGAAAATTGCTTCGCAGGTGGAACACCTCGATGAGGCCGGAGAGTTTCCCCAAGAGATTGTCAAGACACTGGCCGAGGCAGACCTGTTTGGCATTGCGCTTCCCGAAGAATTTGGGGGCACCAACGGGGGGGCACTCGCGTGCGCCCTGGTCGTGGAGGAACTCAGCCGCAGGGACGCCTCCGTGGGAGCAATTTATGGAGCCAATCTCCAGGCCGGTTACGCGATAGAACGGGCCGGAACGCCCCAGCAGAAGAAACACTATCTCCCGCGGATCTCCAAAGAGGAACTCTTGGGCGGTTTCGCCTTCAGCGAAGGCGGATGCGAAATCGATGCCGCCGCAATCCATACAGCAGCCGTAGAAAAAAACGATACCTATGTCCTCAACGGGACAAAACCGTGGGTCTTCAATGCCCCGCAAGCGGGACTCTACGTCGTATTCTGCTCCTGCGAGGGCCAAAAGATAGGCGCCTTCCTAGTCGAAAAAGGAACGCCGGGACTCGAATTCGGACAAAAGTATGCCACGATGGGATACCGCGCCGCCAGCGCCTGCGACGTGATTTTGAATGATTGCGTCGTAGGGAAAGACAGCCTACTGGGAACGATCGGCGAGGGGCTGTCCATTGCCACGCGGGTCCTGGACCTGACCAAACCCATGACCGCCGCTCAAGCGGTCGGAATCGCACAGGGCGCCATGGAAACCGCTCTCCAATACACCACCGAGCGCAAGCAGTTTGACGCGCCCATCTGCGAGTTTCAGGCCCTGCAATTCATGATGGCCAAAATGGCCTCTCACCTGGAGGCCGCACGCGCATTGACATATAGCGTATGCCGAGTGATCGATGCCGGGGGCAAGAACTACCCTCTCTACGCATCCATGGCAAAGGTGGCTGCGTCCAACATGGCGATGGAGGCAACCCTCGACGCGGTTCAACTTCTGGGAGGATACGGCTACATAAGGGAATATCCCGTCGAGAAGAGGATGAGGGACGCAAAAATGACGCAGATTCTAAACGGCACCAACGAAATCCAAAAGCTCCTCATCGCCAGACAACTTCTGAAAGACTACTGCAAATACGACTGCAAGCCGCTCGGAATCTGACAGACCGCTAAAGAGTCGTCGCGAGTTCCGGCGTGTTTCAAGCCGGAACTCGCGATCTCGTTGTGCCACACAGCGAGATTGTCCGCCACTGAAGCGTCGGCGGACTTATAGCTTCGGTCCCGCCTGCGGCGGAATCTCGCAATGACGTTTTTACCTACCTCCTGTTTTTCAATACAAACCGGATAGGAACACCCTCAAAACCAAAAGACTTGCGAATCTGTGCTTTCACGTAGTGCAGATAGGATTCCTGCACCCGGTCCTTGTCGCTCACAAACAGCGTGAACTGGGGCGGCCGTGTCCCCGTTTGCGCGGCAAAATATATCTTGATGTGTTTTCCCTTCACGATGGGATGTGACTGATGTTCCTGAAGCCGCTCCATCAGGGTATTCACTTTCTTCGTCGGCACCGACTTGCAGGATTCGGCAAAAACTTTTTGTGCCGCCTCGAGACATCGCTCGACATTTTGATTCTTGAGGGCCGAGGTACACACCAGCGGAATATGTGCGGCAAAAGGGATCTGCCGGAAAAAGGCCTCTGCAAAGGCACGCATGTCCACCTCCCCCGCCAGGTCCCACTTGTTCAAACAGATCACCATGCCCCTGCCCGCCTCTTCCACTTCCTGGGCAAGTTTCCGGTCCTGCTGGGAGAGCCCCTCCATCGCGTCCACGATCAAAATGACGACGTCACAGCGCACCACGCTGGCCCTGGCGCGGGACACGCTGTAAAACTCCGGAGCGCTCTCCCATTTTTTACTGCGGCGGATTCCCGCCGTGTCTGTCAGCATCACCCTTTGTCCCTTCCACTCCACGACCACATCCACGGCATCGCGCGTTGTCCCCGGCCGTTCATCCACCACCATTCTTTGCTCCTTCAGAAGGGCGTTGAGAAAAGAGGACTTGCCCACGTTGGGTTTGCCCAGGATTGCGATTTTCAACAAATTCTCCGGCGCCGACGGTTCGGTTGGAGCGTCCGAAATTTTTGTTTCGACGGCTTCCAGCAGTTCGCGAATGCCGCGGCCATGCAAGGCGGAACAGGAATAGACCACATTGATCCCCAACTCATAAAAGACCGGCAGTTCCTGTTCTGTCCGGGAGACGTCGCACTTGTTGGCCGCGACCAGAATCGGCTTGTTCAAGCGGCGGATCTTCGCCATGATCTCTCTGTCCAGCGGCACCAGCCCTTCTTGGGCATCCACCAGAAAAAGGACGACATCCGCCTGCTCCAGGGCACAGTCCACCTGCCGTTGAATAGCCTCTTTGAGGGTTATCCCGCGGTCAAAATCCATCCCGCCAGTGTCGATCCACCGCAGGAATTTGCCGCCCCACTCCATGGAGGCCTCAATCCGGTCGCGCGTCACCCCCGGGGTAGGATCCACAATGGCCTTCCGCCGGCCAATCAGCCGGTTGAACAGAGACGACTTGCCCACATTGGGGCGGCCGACAATGGCAATGGTTGGAAGGGACTCTCTGGGATGGGAACGCATGAATGCCGACAGGCTCCTGAAGTTTCGTGAAAAATAATTACGCCGTGGTGCTTGCGCCGATCTGTTTTGTTCCCGCAACGATGTAGGTGACCCCTGAAGCCACCGTGAGTACTCCGGCAATGCGCCAGACAAGATACGCGTTCCCAAAACCCAGCAAAATCCAACCGAGCGTAACCATTTGGGCAACGGTCGTCGCCTTTCCCAGGATGTTGGGGGCAATCACCACCCGGCCCGAGATCAGATGCAACAGCAGGGCGCCAATCACAATGATGAGGTCCCGGCTGATCACCGTAACGACAAACCACAGGGGCAGCTGCACCAAATGTCCTTTGACGCTGAGGAGGATGATCCCACACATCAGCAAGAGCTTGTCCGCGACGGGATCCAGCGCCTTGCCAAATTCCGTGATCTGGTTGAAAACCCTCGCGACCAACCCGTCCAGCGCGTCGGTGATCACGGCCACGGAAAAAATGGCCAGCGCCGCCCAGCGGTACTGTTCTCCCTCCCCCAAGGGCCGTTGGTTGTATTTGAGCATCATTTCCACAAAAAATGGGATCAGGAGGATCCGCACAACGGTGATGTTATTTGCCAGGTTCATGCGCGATCCTTTCCCGTGCTTCCGAAAGCCGTTTGAGACAAACATCCTTTCCCATCACCTCCATTGTCTCAAAGATACCTGCGCTCACAGACCGCCCCGTCAATGCCACCCGCATCGCCTGGATCACGGGCGTGCTCTTGACTCCGCCGGCCTCGATCGCCCCGCGCACGACACGCTCGATTTCGGCGCTGGAGAAAACCGTCAACGGCCGCAGGGCGTCGACCAATTGGGAAAACAGGGCCTGGTTCTCCGGCCGCATCAGGTGTTTTTCCGCGGCAGCCGGATCGATTGAAATCTCCTCCTGAAAAAAACACGCCCCGAGACCCGCGATGTCCTTGAGTAATTTCATCCGCTCCTTCAATAAAACGGCCACGGCGCCGATCCGGACCTCATCCTGATTCTTGTCCAACAGACCCGCCTGTCCCAGAAACGGCTTCACCTCGCGGACAAGCCGATCCGACGGCAGATTCTTGAGGTATTGGGCGTTCATCCACTGCAGTTTTTCCGGGGAAAAAACCGCCCCTTTCCTGCTGACGTTCTCCAGCGAAAACGCCCGGATCAACGCGTCCAATTCAAACAACTCCTGATTGTCGCCCGGCGACCACCCCAGAAGAACCAAATAATTTACCAGCGCCTCCGGCAGATAGCCCTCCTGGCGGTAATTCGTGACAGAAGTCGCCCCGTGCCGCTTGGAGAGCCTGGACCGGTCCTGCCCCAGAATCAGGGGTACGTGGGCATAGCGCGGAGCCGGCAGTTCCAATGCCTCGTACAGGGCAATCTGTTTGGGGGTATTGGACAGATGGTCCTCCCCGCGGATCACCGGATCGATCCGCATCTGAGCATCGTCCACCACGCACGCAAAATTGTACGCCGGCGTTCCATCCGATTTGATCAGCACCTGGTCTTTCAACAGGTCGCTGTCAAATTCCACGGTGCCGTAGATCATGTCCTGGACCGATATCCGTTTGGAGGGCATCTTATAGATGATCGCATCGCCGCTCCCCTTTTCGGGATCGTTGCTCTTGTAGGCGACACCCCGATCCAACAGTTTCTGCGCATACTCCCTGTAGACGGGAAACCGCGACGATTGATACACCGGCCCCTCATCCCAATTCAGTCCCAGCCACCGCATGGACGTCAGAATTTCTTCCTCAAATTCCTTGGTGGAGCGCTGGGCATCGGTGTCTTCGATCCTCAAGATAAACACCCCCCCGTGATGGCGGGCATAAAGCCAGTTGAACAAGGCTGTGCGCGCACCGCCCACGTGGAGATATCCCGTGGGGCTCGGCGCGAATCTGACTCTCACTTGTGACGTCATGACATCCCTCTTGTCAGCAACTCTTACCGTCTGTTACGACACGGACACGCCGGCCATCTCGTATCCGGCGCGGAGAGCCTTCTGATTCAAATCCCCGTGTGCTTTCTTCTGGGTGGGAAGAAAATCACCCAGGGCCTGCAATGCCTGGTCCAGTGTACACGTCTTTTTTCTGGCCAGCATGGCCCCTACGATGATCATGTTGGCCACCCGGACATCCCCCAGTTTGTACGCGCACTCTGTCGCCGGCACCTCAAGAACTCCGACCGAGTTTTGTTCCGCCAGCCCGTTTTCAAGCGGCCATTCCATCAAAGAAGAGTTGATCACCAGCAGGCCTCCCGGCAAGACCTTCAAGGCAAATTTTACGGCAGACTGGCGATTCATGGCGACAACCACGGTCGGGCTGACAATAACAGGGGAAGCAATCATTGCGTCGGACCAGATGACGTGGCAGTGCGCCGTCCCGCCCCGCACCTCCGCCCCGTAAGAAGGCATGAAGGTCACGTGATGGCCCAGGGTCATCCCCGTGAACGCAAGCCACTTGCCGCTGAACTGAATCCCCTGCCCTCCAAAACCGGCCAAAATAAAATCTTCGCGCATCCGCTCCCCCTCAACTCTCCGCCACAGGCGCGGACGATACAGGAGCTGCAGTTTCGTCCTTAAATTCCCCCAAAGGAAAATACGCCGTGAGCGTCTTTTCAATGGCATCGTTTGCCTGCGCCGGCGTCATTCTCCAATACGTGGGACACGCCGACAATATCTCAACAAAAGAAAATCCCTGACATCTCTGCTGCACAGAAAAGGCCTTGTGCAAAAGCTTCTTGGTCCGGATGACGTTTTTCGCGTCGTGGACGGAGCCCCGGGCGGCGTATTTCACGCCCGACAACATCGACAAAATCTCGCACATCTTGAGCGGTTCACCGATGCTTTCTTTCTGACGGCCGTAGGGTGTGGTGGAGGTCTTTTGTCCCACCAGTGTCGTTGGCGCCATCTGTCCCCCTGTCATTCCATACACGGTGTTGTTCACAAAAACCACCGTGATTCTTTCTCCGCGGTTTGCGGCGTGCATGATTTCTGAGAGCCCAATTGCCGCCAAATCTCCATCCCCCTGATACGTAAAAACAAAGGCATCCGGACGAGCCCGTTTGAGTCCGGTTGCCACGGCCGGTGTCCTCCCGTGTGGCGCCTCTGTCACGTCAAAATTCCAATAGTCATAGGCCAGAACCGCACACCCCACGGGAGCCACCGCAATCACTTTCTCGCGGACGTCCAATTCATCCACCACTTCCGCAACCAAACGATGCGCCACGCCATGCCCGCATCCCGCACAATAATGTGAAGACGTTTGGACAATACTGGGTGTGATGGTAAAAATCTTTTTCATCGTGATAAAAACACGTCCGCCGGGCCACTCACGGCGCCGATGCCTTGACGTTCCTTTCCTTGAGAGCCTGCCGGATACCGTTCAAAACTTCCTGCACCGTCATCACTTCTCCGCCCCCGTGCCCGCAAAACGCGGCATCGCACTTGCCGTTCAATGCCAGCCGGACATCTTCCACCATCTGGCCATAATTCATCTCCACCACCACAACCAGTGTTTTGGACGTCGTATTTTCGCACAGGGCTTTGGCGGGAAAGGGCCACAACGTGATCGGGCGGAACAGACCAGCCTTTACCCCTTCTTCCCGCAGTTGATCCAGTGCCGCCCGGCACAGCCGCGACGGTGTCCCATAGGCAACCAAAAGGACATCAGCACATTCGGTCTGCACGCATTCCCAGCGGCACTCTCTTTGGCGAATCTCCTGATATTTTTTCTGGAGACGCTCATTGTGGCGTTCCAGAACCCCTTCCCCCAGATACAGGGAACGGATAATCCGGGGCTTGCGGCCCTTGCAGCCCGTCAGCGCCCAATCTTTAGGCGGCAAATCGATCGCTCGAGGCGGATGAAATTCCACCGGTTCCATCATCTGCCCCAGAATTCCGTCACAGAGCATGACCACGGGTATGCGATAGAGATCCGCCAAATCAAAGCCCAGAGTCGTCAGATCCACAATCTCCTGCACCGAAGCGGGCGCCAAAACAATGGTATGGTAATCCCCCGTTCCTCCGCCGCGCGTCGCCTGAAAATAATCCCCCTGACTGGGACCGATGTTGCCCAGCGCCGGCCCGCCGCGCATCACATCCACGACAAATGCTGGAAGCTCACACCCCGCGCAATAACAAATACCTTCCTGTTTCAGCGCCATCCCCAGGCCGGAGGACGACGTCATCGCCCGGAAACCCGCCACGGAAGATCCCAAAACCATGTTGATGGCCGCCAGTTCGCTCTCCGACTGGATGAACGTGCCGCCCACTTCTCTCATGCGTCGTGACATGTACTCGGGGATTTCGTTTTGCGGAGTGATGGGATAACCGTAATAGAACCGGCAGCCGGCTCGAATGGCGGCTTCCGCCACCGCCTCATTGCCGCTCATCAACACTTTCATTTGTCCAGTGACCTATGGTTTGGATGCGGATTCTTCTTTGAAAACTTCGATGGCCCAATCCGGACACACCCTCGCGCACAAGGCACACGCCCTGCATTGTTCCGGAGCTGACTGTAGGGCATACCGCACACCCCGCTGATTCATGTCCTGGCTCATCACGATACAGCGGGGGGCGCACGCCAGCACACACAATTCACAGCCCTTGCACCGCTCCTTGTCGATTTTGATCACGACGCCTCAGTATTTTCCGCCCCAGTGAAGCTTGCGGCGAAGGATGTCAAAATAGCTGTTCTTTTCGCTGAGCATGAGATAGACGGCTTTGGAAGAGCGCTTGATTTTGATTTCGTCACCGCTCAACAGGGGGATTCCCTGCTGTCCATCATAGGTCAGCATGATGTCTTCGTGCTCGCTTTTTATGTGCACCGATATTTCCTTCTCCATGGGGATCAAGAGCGGTCTAAAAGAAAGCGAATGCGGGCAGATGGGCGTGAGGACAAGCGCGCTCAAGGCTGGATGGACGATCGGCCCGCCGGCAGACATCGAATGTGCCGTCGAACCGGTCGGGGTTGCGACAATCAATCCATCCGCCGCAAAATGTGTCACGTCCTCTTCCCCCACACGCACTTCCATCTTGATCAGACGGGAGAGGTGTCCCTTTGTGACCACGATTTCATTGAGCGCACGGTGAGATTGGAGCTGACTGCCGCCGCGAAAGACGGCCGCCTCAATCGTATCCCTCTTGTCCGCGCGGTATCGTCCTTTAAAAATTTCCTCCAAGAAAGCCGGCAATTGCTCGCTGGTGACTTCTGTTAAAAATCCCAATCCTCCCAAATGCACCCCCAATAGCGGGGTGTTTTTGCCATCCAAATCCCGCGCAGCAGCCAGAAGCGTACCGTCACCTCCCAAAACAATGGCAAAATCTGATTTTGCAAGGACTTCAAGGCGCTCGCTCCCCAGGGAAGGTTCTCCCATCTCATGGGCAAGCCATCGCTCCAAAAGCACTTTCCATGATTTCGCCTGAAAGATGGGAAGAACCGCCTGGGCAACGCCCAACGCACTCTTCTTGGCCGGATTGGCCACAATTCCAACGGTCTTCATGCTAAGAGCCTAGCAAAAGCAGGCTTGGAAGGCAACTGGTTTGAGGGGATTAGAACTTAGTGGTCGATACCATAAATACGGTGACGCACCGAGAGCAACGATGCGCCGCACATGCAAGGCGCGACGACGAGGCATAGTCGCAGTACTATGGCGAGGAGGAGCAACGCAGCAGGTGCGGATGCAGCGTTGCTCAAATGCCACCGTATTTATGGTATCGACCACTTAGTCACAAAACAATGGCATACACAAAGAACTCAACATTCCCTTTGGGGCCCTGGAGACGGGAGGGTTTTACACCCAGGACTTCACATCCGAGATTTTCAAGGATAGAGCGGATGCGCTGGATAACCGTTTCGTGCACGGTGGCATCTTTCACGACCCCTTTTTTGACTTTCGCACGCCCCGCCTCAAACTGGGGCTTGATCAGGGCCAGAATTTCCCCGCCGGGGCGCAGAAGCGTCATCACTACCGGCAAAATCTTGTCCAGCGAAATAAAAGAGACATCGATCAGCGCCAGATCGAATGGTGCGTCAAAATCTCCGGGCTTCAAATATCTCGCGTTGGTCCGCTCTTTCAACGTCACACGCGGATCGGACCGCAGGGACACGGCAATTTGGCCGTATCCCACATCCACCGCCGTCACATGGACGGCCCCTTTCTGCAACAGACAATCCGTAAATCCCCCGGTGGAAGCCCCCACATCGATCACGCATTTTCCGGACGGATCAACAGAAAGATCCGCTAGCGCCCCCTCCAGCTTGAGTCCTCCCCTGCTGACAAATTTTTCCTTTTGCTTGAGTTCGATTTTTTGGTCCGGACCGGTCAGGACACTTGGCTTGGAACATACGGCCCCGTCCACACAGACATCCCCCGCGACAATCAGGGCCTGGGCCTTATTCCTGGAAGGAGCCAGTCCCAACTCGACCAGCCGGATATCCAGCCTTGTTTTGTCTGATTTTGCGGGAGGCAGAGCCTGAGGCATGAAGTGCCCCATCACGCCCTTCTCAAAGAGATGACATTATCGGAATGAGGAGAAGAATCTTTCTTGGGAAACGAGACAATGCTGTCCGGAAAATAATTGGTCTGGATGGTCTGATACACGCCGGGCACATCCAGCCCCAGCGTTTTGAGCAGCACGGCACGATTTCCATGGGGAACATACCGGTCAGGAAAACCGAGCCGGACCATTGTGCCGTACTCTATTTTTTCCTCCTGGAGAAATTCCAAAACCGCACTGCCAAATCCGCCCAAAAGGGCCCCTTCCTCCAGCGTGACAATCCGTTTGGCGCCCGCACAGACATTCCGGAGCAGCTCCCGGTCCAGCGGTTTCACAAAACGGGCGTTGAGGACCCCCCACTCCAATCCCTGCGCAGAAAATCTCTTGGCCACTTCCAATGCAACATGGATCAGACTGCCCAACACAACCAGTTGACCGTCTTTGCCCTCTCTCAAAATTTGGCCCTGCCCAACCCTGAACGGACTGACCGATTCAAAACCCGGCAGGGTCTTGCACGGCCCTTTGGGATAGCGAATGGCCACGGGCCCCGGATGTTCAAGGACAAGCCGCATCATCGTGCGCAATTCGTCCCCGTCTTTTGGCTGCATCAACACGAGATTGGGCAGATTGCGCAGATAGCCTATGTCGAATGCCCCCTGATGCGTCGCACCGTCCTCTCCGGCAATTCCCGCCCGGTCCATGCACAGGACCACCGGCAGATTTTGAAGACACACATCGTGAAATATCTGATCCACTGCGCGCTGCATGAAGGAGGAATAAATGGCCACGAACGGACGAAATCCCTTTGCCGCCAGACCCGCGGCAAACGTCACGGCATGCGCCTCCGCAATCCCCACGTCAAAAAACCGGTTTGGAAACTTTTCCGCGAATGCAATCATCCCTGTCCCGTGGGGCATGGCCGCTGTGATCCCGACAACACGGCTGTCTTTTTGGGCAATTGAAATCATCTCCGATCCAAACACACTGGTGAACGTGGGAACAGAATCCACCACCATTTCGCCGTTCTCGGTATTGAACGCCGGAATCCCGTGGAATGTCTGCGGATCCTCTTCGCTGAATTTATAGCCCTTGCCCTTGACCGTGATGGTGTGCAGAAAAATGGGCTGCTCCTCCCGCTTGATCATTTCAAACATCTTGATCAGACTGCCCAAATCATGGCCGTCGACGGGACCCAAATACCGGAAGCCCATTTCCTCAAACAGAACTCCCGGCACGATGAGCCCCTTGATTCCCTCCTCCATTTTCTGCGTCGCCTTCAAAATCTGCGGCCCCAGCCGGGGAATTTTTTCCAGCGCCCCTTCGGTCTTTTTCTTCATGCGGTTGTAAAAATCGGACGTCAAAATCCGGTTGAGGTATTGGCTGATGGCGCCCACGTTCGGGGCAATGGCCATCTTGTTATCGTTGAGGATCACCAAAAAATTCTTCGCGGCGTGTCCGGCATTGTTGAGCCCTTCAAACGAGATGCCGCCCGTCAGCGTGGCATCGCCGATCACCGCGATCACCTTCTGCGCCGTTTCTCCGCGCAAGTCCCTTCCCACCGCCATCCCCAGCGCGGCGGAAATCGCCGTCCCGCTGTGCCCCGCAATAAACGCATCGTACTCGCTCTCTTCCGGGTGCGTAAAACCGCACAACCCCTGATATTGGCGCAGGGTGTGAAAGCGGTCCCGCCGCCCCGTGATGAGCTTGTGCGCATACGTCTGGTGGCCGACATCCCACACCACCTTGTCCTGCGGTGTGTTGAAGACGTAATGGATGGCCAGGACAAGTTCCACCGCCCCCAAACTGGACGCCAGGTGCCCTCCCGTCTTGCCGCACACCTCGATGATCTCTTTCCGGATTTCCCTGGCCAGCTCTTGAAGCTGATCCAGACGGAACCGCTTGATGTCGGCGGGACTCTCGATCATGTCCAGATACTTTGCCATCGCTTAGTCCTCTTTGTCCCCCGCCGCGCAAAACCCCTTCGTGTCAAAGGGTTCGCGCACCCACTGCCCCTGCGCATTTTTCTTGAGCAGTTCCACTTTCTTGGTGATTTCGTTGAGTTTCTGCGTGCAAAATCTTGCAAGTCCGATCCCCTCTTCATAGTGCGCCAACGCCTCTTCCAGGGGCAAATCTCCCGACTCCATTTCCTGGGTGATTTTTTCCAGGCGCGCCAGCGCTGCCTCGAATTTGAGCCCCGCCCCGGGGACGAGTGACTCCTTGGACTTGGAATTTTTTTTGGTCATGATTCCTGCTCGATTCTGGCAACGGTCGAAACGAGACGGCCTTTTGCCAAGAGGGTTTGAATTCGATCTCCTTCCCGCACATCCGACACTGTTCGAACCAGTAGCTGATTTTTTTCGGCCCGCGTGATGCTGTATCCACGCCGCAAAATTGACATCGGGCTAAGCACCTCCAGCTTTTCCACCAGACGCCGGAAATCTTTGTGCCCCCATTCCACCGCGCGCGCCACGCCGGCCGAAGCAGCCTCCATTGCCCCATCGACACGCTGGGCGTATTCCTCCAGGATCCGTGAAAACTCTCCGAAGCCCCGCGACGTCAGAATCAATTGTAGGCGATTTTTGAGTCTCTCGACACAATTTTCCAGGCAAGCCCCCAGGGACTTTTGGAGAACGTCCACATGCCCTTCCATGTCCTGTTTGCGCCCCACAACCATTTCTGCCGCCGCCGACGGCGTGGGACAGCGCAAATCCGCGACCATGTCACAGATGGTATAGTCCACCTCGTGTCCCA
>CAZGMX010000039.1:12068-17970 GCA_964526865.1 uncultured Actinomycetota bacterium
GGCGGAAATCACAGGGATGTCCGATGCCGCGACGGCCCGGGCCAACACCTCTTCATTGAACGGCCACAGGTCCTCCAAACTGCCGCCTCCCCGTGTCACCAAAATCACGTCAAAGCCTCCAATCGCATTCAAATCCTTCAGTGCCGCGGCGATGGAGATCGCGGCGCCGGTCCCCTGCACCAGCACGGGATAAATCGATATCTGCAGATTGGAGAACCGCCGGTCCAGCACGTGCAGAATGTCGCGGATGGCAGCTCCCGTCGGTGATGTCACAAGCGCGATTGTCTGCGGGAGAACAGGAATGGGCTTTTTCCTCTGCTCGTCAAAAAGCCCCTCGGCCTGAAGTTTTGCCTTCAACTGCTCGAAGGCCAGATTGAGGGCCCCGGCCCCCTGCGGCTCCATACGCCGCACAACGATTTGATAGACACCTCGAGACTCGTAGATGGTGAGCTGGCCAAACACCAGCACCTTGAGGCCGTCGGTGGGCGCAAAGCGCAGGACGGCGGCATCGGAGCGAAACATGACCGCGTGGATCAACGCCGTAGAGTCTTTGAGGGAAAAATAGACATGCCCGGAAGATGGCACACGCAGATTGGAAATCTCCCCCTCCACCCACACCCCCTCGGCAAAGTGTCCCTCCAAAATCTGCTTGATGTTCCGGCAGATGTCGCCGACACTGAATACCGTCCGCGGCAACGCCGAGATGTCGTGCGGGATCATGTCTGAGATTTCTCTTCCAACATCCATTGCGCCCTGGTGATCTGCAGGGCCCGGCCGGTATTTTTGTCGATGTCCGCAATCACGCCGCAAAGCCGGACATCCCCCTGGGCCACCTCCATCTTGCCCGGCATCTGCGTCATGAGACGGTGCAGGACCTGATTGGTCACCCGCCCGATGATCGAATCGTGGGGCCCCGTCATGCCGCAATCGGTGATATACGCCGTCCCTTTGGGACTGATCTGTTCGTCCGCGGTCTGCACGTGCGTGTGGGACCCAAAGATCAGGCTGATCTGACCATCCAGATAGCGGAAGATGGCAATTTTTTCCGATGTTGCCTCCGCGTGAAAATCCAACACGATGACGTTGGTCTTCAGAGAGGCCTGCTTGACCGCCTGGGCGACACAGGCAAAAGGATTCTCTGAAAACACGTGCAGGAAAGCGCGTCCCAGGGCATTGATGATGGCCACCGGCGTGCCATTCTGCGCGGAAAGCACCGTACTGCCGTGCCCCGGCACCCCTGCAGGATAATTGATGGGGCGAATAATACGGGGTTCTTTGGACAAGTAATCGCTGATTTCTTTTTGATCCCACACGTGATCGCCCAGGGTGATGCAATCAACCCCGGACTGAAACAATTCATCGGCAAGCTTGGGGGTGATCCCGTTTCCGCCCGCCGCGTTTTCCGCGTTGGCAACGATAAAATCCACGTGCTGTTCCGATCGAAGCCGAGGACAGAGTTCGGCCACAGCGGCCCGACCCGGGCTGCCGACGATGTCTCCGATGGCCAATATCCGTAACGCGTCAGGATTTTTTTCTGTTTTCATGGCACGCGATGATCCCTTCCGGATGAACGACAAAATCCATTTTTACGTCCCTTGCGTTTGCCGGCACACTTGGGCGCAGCTGCTGGCCCAGTGCCAGTCCCACCTTGACAGCCCCCTTGCCCCACCGTCTCAAAAATTTATCATAATATCCCTTGCCCCGCCCCAGTCTATTCCCTCGCGCGTCAAAGGCCAGCCCGGGGATCAATAAAACATCCAATTGCCCGCGACGCGCGAGCGCGCGGGGCAAAGGTTTTGGCTGCAAAATACCATACAATCCGCGCACCAATTCTTTCCAGGATTCAATGGCATGGGGCCTCATCAAAACGCGTTTGGGGTCGCACCACGGCAGATAGATTGTTTTTCCCTGGGTCAGACAACGCCGGATCAAACTCTGAATCTGCACTTCTTTGGCAAGGGATGCGTACATCATACAGCTGCGGGACATCAAAAACACCGGCCATTTCGTGAGGTGTCCGACAATGGCACGGCTTTGGCGGCATACCTCGCCGCGGCTCAAACCTGCTTTGATCCGAGCGATTCCTCTGCGCAGCTTTTTCTTTGGAACCGTCATGTACCCGTCTCTTTCAGCACAGCGCCACGGGACAAACACCCACCCCCAGACAAAAAAATCCCCGCCATGCCGTAGTAGAGCACATTTGCCACCCTATCTCATTAAGTGGGTGCCCTCGTCTCTCAACGCATGGTTGAGAATCATGTGGGCTCCCCGATTGGGTTTGTTGGTAACAAAAATACGCTCGACATTACGCGCACAGCAGGGATTTTAGAAAGATCCAGTTTGACTGACGACACGATACTACTTTTGAAGCAGGATGTCAATCTTTTTTCCAAGTTCATTCAAGCGTGCGCTCACTGTTTCCTTGAGCGCCTCATGGCGTGCGCGTAATTTAAACAACTCATCGGCAATGTTCAGGACAGCCAAAACGGCGATCTTCCCGGAAGACAGCACACCGGAGCTCTTGGAAATATCGGTCATTTTGGCATCCACATAGCGCGCCAGCTCTTCCACGTGCCTGGGGTCCTGCACCCCCGACAAAGGATACTCACTCCCAAAAATCCTGACGGTCACGTTGGATTTGTTCTTCTTTTCTTCGGCTGTCTCCACCACTCCTGCGTGCGGTCCCATACCAGAATTCTCCTATGCAAAGACGATACCAAGTATCGCTTTCAGTGTATCACGCTATCGTTTGTCCTGCAAACAAGTTATTTGGATTCCCTCAACTCACAGCCCCAGGCCGTCTTCAGCTCGCCGAGAATATTTTCATGCTCGGCCTGGACCTCCTGCTCCGTCAGCGTGCGGTCCTGCCGCCGATAAATCAGCCGAAAAGCCAGGCTTTTCTTGCCCGAGGGAATATTCTTACCCTCGTACAAGTCAAAGAAAAACACCCCTTCCAGAATCTCGCCGCAATGGCGCGTCAGCAGAGATTGCACATCGCCCACCGCGACTTGCCGGTCCAGGACAATGGCGATGTCCCGCACCACGGACGGATATTTTGACAGTGACCGGTAAAACAATTTGGTCGTACCCGCGCCGGCCAACAGACCGTCCAATTCCAATTCGCACAAAAAAATCGGCGTGCGCAGATCGTACAGTGCCGTCAGGGCGGGGTGAACTTTCCCCATCATGCCAATCGTCCGTCCTTGATATTCCAGGGCGCACACCTGTCCCGGCTGAAAAATCCCAAGATTTTCAACGCACCCCGGCGCCGGCTCCGATGATTGAACCGACCGAAAAACCACACCGTCCGCGCGAAGGACACCGATCAATTCTTCCAGCGCGCCCTTCAAATCATAAAAATCAAACAGCCGGCTTTTTCCCTCCCATTGAATCATGGGCAGACTTCCCATGCCGGTGATCCCTAGCATTTTCTTTTCCTTGTCCTTGCCGCAGGACACGCCAAACACGCTGCCAATCTCAAAAATCATCGACTGCTCCATGCCTCTATTTTGATTGAGGGCACAATTGTCCAGCAATGCGTCCACCAGCGTCGGCCGCAAAAACCTCTGATCCTGGTCCAGGGGATTGTCCACTTCCACCGGGGCGTAACCCCACCGGGCAACCTCTCTGATCCGGTCGTAGCGCTTCGCCCCGATAAAACTCAAATTGATCACCTCGGTAAAACCCTTGCCCAGCAAGGTCTGCCGGACAATCTCATCGGGCAGCACAGACCCGGACGAGGCCCCAACAAACGCCGAGGGAACACTCGCCGGGATCTTGTCATATCCGTTGATCCGGGCAAACTCCTCCGCCACGTCCGCCATGTCGCTGACATCCAGACGGTAGGATGGAATGGTCGCGGTGATCTTCTGTCCCACCTGTTTGGTTGGATGAAAATTCAACCGGCCAAGAACATCGCAGATTTCCGTCCGGGAAGATTTCACGCCCAGCAAATCACAGATCTGATCCGTATCGACAACAATCTTGCGCGAGGAAAATTTTCGCGCCGCCACTTTTTGAATGGGGCCCGGCTTGGCTCCGGCCAATTCCACCAGCATCCGGATGGCCTCTTTCATTGCCATTTCCACGTTTTCCGGATCCACGCCCCGTTCAAAACGGTAAGAGGAATCGCTGGCCAACCCCAACTTTTTTGACGCGCGCCGGATGGACTGCGGCGCGAACAAGGCGCTCTCCAAAAACATCCGTTTGGTCGAACTGGATATTTCCGTCCGCGCACCCCCCATCACCCCGGCCACCGCCACGGGTTTGGAGGCATCCGCAATGACCAGCGTCTCGGGGGCCAGTGCCCGCGTCACCTGATCGATCGTTACGATGGACTCGCCGGACTTTGCCAGACGTACCACGATTTGGGATTGTGTCAGCGTGTCCGCGTCGAAGGCATGCAATGGATGCCCCAGCCCAAGGAGAACATAATTGGTGATATCAACCACGTTGTTGACACTGCGAAGACCAACCAGTTCCAGCCTCTTTTTCAACCACTCGGGGGACGCCTGGACCTGGACATTCTCCAGGAGACATCCGCAATACATCCAGCACTGATCTTTTGCCTCAATGCGGATACGGAACCCCGAGGCGTGGACCGCCATCTTGGGAGGCCTAAACGGCGCACGTGTCCTAAGCGGCGTGTTGGTGATGGCCGCAATTTCGCGCGCCACACCCAAAACGCTCAGACAATCACTCCGGTTGGGCGTCACTTCCACGTCCAGCACCACATCGTCCAATCCCAACACCTGCGCCAGCGGCCTGCCCACGGGGGTTCCGCCATCGAGGATATAGAGTCCGTCGTGTCCCTCTCCCAGCCCCAATTCCCTCCTGGAACACATCATCCCGAATGAAGTCTCGCCCCGGATAGCCGCCTGCTCGATGCGCATACCGCACGGCAGCACCGTTCCGATCGTCGCAACAGGCACGATGTCCTGTTCTTTCATGTTCTTTGCGCCGCAGACAATTTTCAAGATATCCTTGCCAACGTCCACCCGGCACACCGTCAGTTTGTCGGCGTTGGGATGCTTGTCAATTTTTGATATCCGCCCTGTCACCACGCCGTCAAAGGCCTTGGCCGGATCCTCGATCGACGCGACCGGCAGACCAGCGCACGTCAATGCCTCGGCAAGTTCCAGGGGGG
The DNA here is from genome assembly GCA_964526865.1 of uncultured Actinomycetota bacterium. Lineage (GTDB taxonomy): Bacteria > Auribacterota > Ancaeobacteria > Ancaeobacterales > CAZGMX01 > CAZGMX01. The sequence continues at coordinate 17,215 of CAZGMX010000039.1, forward strand.
CTTTGCGGATGGAAACAAATTCTTTGAGCCAGTTCAGCGTGACTTTCATGATTTAAAATTGTTTTAAGAACCTCTGATCGTTTTCATAAAAAAGCCGGATATCTCCGATGCCGTATTTGAGCATGGCGACGCGCTCCACGCCCATTCCAAAAGCAAATCCGCTCCAGCGTTTCGTATCGTACCCAACAGCACGAAACACGGCAGGATGAATCATGCCAGCCCCCAATATCTCCAGCCATCCCGTTTGTTTGCACACCCGGCAGCCGCGACCCTGGCACAAAATACAGGAGATGTCCACTTCCGCGCTGGGTTCTGTGAACGGAAAGAAGCTGGGCCGAAAACGCAGACGGGTCTTGGAATCAAACATTCGGGAAACAAACAGGGTCAACACCCCCTTCAAGTCCCCCATCGTAATACGAGAATCCACCATGAACCCTTCGACTTGATGAAACATCGGAGAATGCGTGATGTCGTTGTCGCGGCGATAAACCTTGCCGCCGCTGACCACCCGCAGAGGGGGTTTGGCATGCTCCATGACATGAATCTGAACCGGCGAAGTGTGCGTACGCAGGAGCGTGCCGTCCGTGAGATAAAAGGTGTCCTGCATATCTCTGGCGGGGTGATCTTTGGGAATGTTCAGAGCCTCAAAATTATAATAATCTGTCTCCACCTCGGCCCCCTGGGCCACCGTGAAGGAAAGACTCTGAAAAATTTCCAGAATTTTATCTCTGCCGGTCTCTTTCATTCCATTAAACA
>CAZGMX010000039.1:17980-20109 GCA_964526865.1 uncultured Actinomycetota bacterium
ATTTCGCGCAGGACCCGGGTCAAGGGATGGGTATGCCCAGCGGGAAGACGCCTCCCGGGAAGGCTGACATCCAGGCTTTCCTGGCTGTACCGCCGCGTCAAATCCTCTTGAGACAATGCCGCTTGCCGCTGGTCCAGCAATTCTGAGGCATGAACTTTCGCCTCATTCACCCACTTTCCGAATTGAGGACGTTCCAGGGGCGGAACTTGGGCAATCTGAGCCAGAAGCTGGCTGAGGATTCCCTTTTTTCCCAAATACTCCACACGGAGCGATTGGAGTCCTTCCAGGGAAGCCGCCTGCGCAACTTTGGCCTCAAACTCCCGGTTGAGGGTTTGAATCTTCTCCTGCATTCGCTGGGACAACCTTTAGGCAGACGTCTTGAGAGTCTTGGACTGCTGGGCCACCGCCACAAGTTCTTTAAAAACCTTCTCATTGCGCACGGCGAGATCCGCGAGCATTTTCCGGTCCAGCAAGATCCCCGCCTTGATCAATCCCGAGATGAGGCGGCTGTAGGATATTCCATGCATCTTGGCTGCAGCCCCAATCCGGATCACCCAAAGCTTTCGGAATTCGCGCTTGCGCCGCTTGCGGTCCCGGTACTGCCACAACAGCTTCTTCATGACCGCATTGCTTGCAACGCGGTAGAGCCTGCCTCGGGCTCCCATAAAACCCTTGGCCTGCTTCAGCTTCTTTCTCCTGCGCTCTCTCGATGCAGGTGCATTCGTCGAGCGTGGCATAGTTGAACTCCTCCTTCTTGCTGGTTAGTATCGGACCATCACCCGTTCGGAAGCATTCCCTTGACGTTGGGCATGTCCGCGGGATGAACGAGATCGGACTTTTGAAGTTTTCTCTTGCGCTTGGAATTTTTACAGCTCAAAAGATGCCGTCCCGATGCGTGCCGGCGCAAAACTTTTCCCGTCTTCGTGATCTTGAACCGCTTTGCGGCTGCTTTCACTGTCTTTTGTTTTGGCATATTTCCCTTTCAATGCGAACGGACGGGAGCGATCACCATGATATAAAACCGCCCCAAGAGTTTTGGCGCGCTCTCTACCGCCCCATGTCCTTCGATATCTTTGACGATCTTCTCCAGAACCTTTTGCCCAAGATCCAAATGGGCCATCTCTCTTCCACGATAGGTCAGGGTTACTTTGATTTTACAGCCCTTCTCAAGAAAACCGAGCATCTGCTTTAGCTTGGTTTGATAATCGTGTTCCTCGATGGTGGGCCGATACTTGATCTCTTTGGTCTTGGCAGCATGCTGATGCTTCTTGGCCTCACGTTCCTGTTTTGTCTGCTCATAACGGTATTTCCCAAAGTCCATGATACGGCACACGGGAGGAACCGCCTGAGGAGCTACTTCCACCAAATCCAAACCGACTTGTTCCGCCGCTTTCAAGGCATCCGCAAGGGTCAAAACCCCCAACTGCTTTCCCTCATGATCCACCGTGCGAACCTGGCTCCCCCTGATTTCCCGGTTGATTCTTAGATTTTGACTGAATACCCCCTTCTGGTTTTGCGGACTTGACTCCGCACGTTAGCGCTGGCGATCCTGGATCTCACGGCGCACTTGCCCCTTGAAATCCTCCCACGGTAGGGCCCCAAGATCTCCCTTCTTGCGGCGGCGCACGGACACCGTACCCGCCTTTGCCTCTCTTTCTCCAAGGATCAACATGCAGGGGATCTTCTGCGTCTCCGCATCGCGGATCTTCGCGCCAATTTTCTCGTTGCGCAAATCCGCTTCCGCCGCAGTGCCCTCGCTGATCAATTCTGCGGCGTACTTCTGCGCGGCCTCAAACTGATCCTGAGAAACGGGAAGCATTCTAACTTGAATCGGCGCAAGCCACAACGGAAAATCTCCGCCGTAGTGCTCGATCAAAACCCCCATGAACCGCTCCATGCTCCCCATGACGGTGCGGTGGATCATGACCACCTGCTGTTCCTTTCCCTCGTGGTCAATATAGTGGACGTCAAACCGCTGCGGCAGATTGAAGTCCACTTGGATCGTGGGCCCCTGCCATCCGCGTTTGAGCGCATCCACCAGTTTGATGTCGATCTTCGGTCCGTAAAACACGCCCTGACCGGGATCGATTTGAAAGAAGATCGCCTTAATGTTCTCCATCAAGTTTCTC
>CAZGMX010000040.1:0-2451 GCA_964526865.1 uncultured Actinomycetota bacterium
GGGGAAAGTCCTGTTATCCCTATAATGTGGGGTCTGATATCTCTATCACCATTGGCGATTTGGCAGAGACAGAGGCAAAGGCGTGTGGAACAGGTCCGGAAATCGCAGTGCGCGTCGTGCGCGCGCCCACTCCCGGCAAACCACCTGAGCGGTATGTTCCTTCGACCCAAAGGGCCCACAAGGAATTGAGACTGAAGCAATACATCCATTTACGGGATGCAATTCACCGCACGGCATCCTGGCATTTACGATTTACCAAGGAGAATAAAAAATGGGCGAGGTAAAAATTCATGGAATGATTGTCGGCGACGGACATCCCTGTTTCATCGTTGCCGAGATCGGAATCAATCACAACGGTGATGTTGAAATCGCCAAGAAACTGATCGATGTCGCTGAGGCCGCAGGATGTAATGCGGTGAAGTTCCAGAAACGCACCGTGGAGGTTGTCTATACCCAGGAAGAGCTGGCACGGGTGCGCGAGAATCCATTCGGTCCGACCAACGCCGACTTGAAGTACGGGTTGGAATTTGGACAGGAGGAGTACGAAGAAATCGACCGCTACTGCCGGGAACAGGAGATCGACTGGTTTGCCTCCTGCTGGGACGAGCAGTCGGTGGATTTCATCGATCAATTCAAAGTCCCCTGCTACAAGATCGCCTCGGCCTCCCTCACCGATGATGGACTGCTGCGCTACACCCGCACCAAAGCCAAAGACCGCCCCATTCTTCTATCCACGGGCATGAGTACCCTGGAGCAAATCGACCATGCCGTCGAGGTCCTGGGAAAACAGAATCTCACCATCTTGCATGCCTGCAGTACCTATCCGGCCTACTATGAAGAGCTCAATCTTCGTGTGATTTTGACGCTCCGCCAGCGGTACGGCGTGCCGGTGGGATATTCCGGGCACGAGACCGGTTTACCTTCTTCGGAGGCAGCGGCCGCCATGGGGGCGTGTATTGTCGAACGGCACATCACCCTGGACCGGTCCATGTGGGGGTCGGATCAGGCCGCCTCGCTGGAACCAAACGGTCTCACACGCCTGGTAAGGGATATCCGCCTCATCGAAACTTCTCAGGGAGACGGCGTCAAGCGAGTGATTGAAAGAGAAGTTCCTATCATGAAAAAACTGCGCCGCAAGGGAGCATGAAAATGGGCCCCATCAAAGCAGTGGCCTTGGACGTGGACGGCGTGTTGACGGACGGCACTTTTGGGTGGGGGGCCAAAGGCGAGGAGTTCAAGCGATTTTCTTTCGCGGACGTAATGGGAATTTCTCTGGGCCGTAAAGCCGGTCTTGTCTTCGCGCTGATTTCCGGAGAAGACAGTCCCCTCCTGGACCGCTTTGCGGAAAAAATGGGAATTGTGGATGTGCACGCGGGGTGCAAGGACAAAGCCGCCGCATTGACGGCATTCGCGAAGGCGCATGGTTTTGCCCTGGCGGATGTGTGCTACATGGGCGATGACGTCAACGACGTGCCCGCGCTGGAATTGGCGGGGCTTGCCGCGGCGCCGGCCGACGCGCATGCCGCCGTCAAACGCATCGCAACGGTGGTCACGCAGCACAGCGGCGGGCAGGGGGCCGTGCGGGAATTGATCGACGCATTGTTGGCCCAGGGAAATTAAGTCAGACGGGAGAAACAGGGCTGTGGCTATCAAACTTTCTGATTACGTGATCAACTTCATCGCCGATCTGGGTGTCCGGCATGTTTTTTTTGTTCCGGGAGGTGGCGCCATGCACCTGAACGACTCTCTGGGGCGCTGCCAGACGATTGAATACGTCTGCAATCTCCATGAACAGGCCAGCGCGATCGGTGCCGAGGCGTATGCGCGCGTAACCAACCATCTCGGCGTGGCAATGGTAACAACCGGGCCGGGCGGCACCAATGCCGTCACCGGCGTCGCAGCGGCCTGGCTGGACTCAACGCCCTGTTTGTTTCTGTCCGGCCAGGTCAAACGCGCCGATTTGATGCAGGGCCGGGGCGTCCGGCAGTTCGGCGTACAAGAAATGGACATCGTTTCTATCGTGAAGTCCATCACAAAATATGCCGTCACGATTCTGGACCCCGCTACCATCCGCTACCATCTTGAGAAAGCCGTTTTCCTGGCAAAATCAGGACGTCCGGGACCCGTGTGGCTGGACATCCCCCTGGACATCCAGGCAGCCATGATCGCGCCTGGCCAGCTGGCGGGGTTTGACCCCAGGGAAGTCCCCACGCCTTTTGATGCGCATGGGTTGGAAGCGCAGGTGACAAAGACTCTGGAACTGCTCAACGAATCCCAGAGGCCCGTGCTTCTGGCAGGCAACGGCATCCGGATTGCGGGCGCAAAGGATGATTTCCGCGCGCTGGTGGAACGGTTGACAATCCCTGTGTTGACCACGTGGCTCGGACTGGATTTGATTGCGGACTCCCATCCCCTGCTGGCAGGACGGCCGGGCGCCATCGCGCCAAGAGG
>CAZGMX010000040.1:2461-8439 GCA_964526865.1 uncultured Actinomycetota bacterium
AGGGGCGAATTTTACCCTTCAAAACTCTGATTTTCTTCTCACGATCGGAGCCCGCCTGGACATGGCCATGGTGGGATATGCATATCCCTGGCTGGCCAGGGCGGCAAAAAAAGTTGTGGTGGACATCGACGAGGCCGAGATCCGCAAGACCAAAATTCCGCTGGACCTGCCCGTGGTCGCGGACGCCGGGGCCTTCATCCGGGAAATGCTTCGGCAGACCGCGTCTGCAAACACAGTCTCACGCACGGGCTGGAACAAACGCTGCCAGGAATGGCGTTTGAAATATCCCGTGGTATTGCCCGAACATCGCGCGCGAAAAGAATCCGTCAGCACCTACGTATTTTCTGAGGTGATGTCCGAAGAACTGGGCAACGACGCCGTGGTCGTGCCGGCGAGCGCGGGCATTTGCGTGGAATTATTCCTTTTGGCCTTCCGGTCAAAGGAAGGCCAGCGTGTTTTTCACAACCGGGGCACGGGCGCCATGGGGCTGGCACTGCCCGCGAGCATCGCGGCCTGCCTGGCCAGCGGAAAAAAGCAAACGGTATGCATCGATGCAGACGGCGGCCTGCAAATGAACATCCAGGAACTGGAGACCATCATCCGGCTGAAACTCCCCATCAAAATATTCGTATTGAACAACGGCGGCTATGCCTCCATCGCCGCCTCGCAAAAGCGCTATTTCGGCCGGCTCGTCGGCGCAAATGCATCCAGCGGGTTGTCTCTGCCGGAAATCAGGAAGGTCGCCGCGGCCTATGGATTTGAGACGGAACAAATCGCAACCCACGCCGATCTTCGGCAAAAAATCCGCAAAGTCCTCGATGCCAAACAACCGGTGGTTTGCGAGGTGATGATGGCCTTGGAGGAAACCCGGGCGCCCTGCATTTCCTCCAGACAGCTGCCGAATGGATCCATGACATCCACTCCGCTGGAAGATATGTGTCCGTTTTTAGACCGTCAGGAATTTTTGTCCAACATGATCATTCCTCCGCTCGAGGGTCATTAAACCAGATGCGCATTGGGAGAGCAAAGTGACTCGCATCGGCATCATGCAGGGGCGTCTGGTTCGGCCCGTCAACAACCGCATTCAGTGTTTTCCCAAAGACACCTGGTTTCAGGAATTCGAATTCGCCCGCCAGGCAAATCTGCAGTGTATCGAGTGGATTTTTGACGGCTATGGCGCGGATGAAAATCCCCTTTTCACGGAAGACGGCATGACCCGCATCCAGGCCCTGTGTGCAAAACACGAGATCGCGGTCGGGTCGGTATGCGCGGACTACTTCATGGAAAAACCGCTTGTTCGAGCCTCGCCGGTAGAGCTAGCACAAAGGCTCCACACCCTGGCCCAGCTGATGCGCCGCTGTCAATTGCTTGATATCCGCCGCGTGGTCTTGCCGTTTGTTGATGCGTCACAGATCGACAAGGACAGAGAAATCGAGAGTGTCGCAAAGACGCTTCAACGCGCACTGATTTTTGCGGATGAAACGGGCGTCGAAATTCACCTGGAGTCCTCCCTGCCGCCTGCTTCTCTTGCCGAACTGCTTGCCCTCATCCCCCACCCCCGGCTCAAAATCAACTATGACTCTGGAAATAGCGCTTCGCTGGGCTACCACCCCCGCGAGGAATTCACCGCGTATGGGCACCGGATCGGCTCTGTCCACATCAAGGACCGCCTGCTCGGAGGCACAACGGTGCCGCTGGGCAAGGGCAACGGGGAACTATGCCGGCGACCTGATCTTACAGGTGTCGCGCGGCACGGCCGGCAAAGAAGTCGAGTGGGCACGCCAGAATCGCGCCTTTGTGATAGACTACCTATGCAAAAACAGGACAGGGCAGAATGGATCTCCATCTTAGCAATCACATCGCACTCGTCACCGGCTCTTCCCGCGGCATCGGGAAAGCTATCGCCCGCGCTTTCCTGGCGGAAGGCTGCCGCACCGTGATTACGGGGCGGGAATCGGAACCGCTTTCCCAAACACAGGAAGAGTTCTCCGCAGAGTTCGGCGCGGCGCAGGTGATGGCCCTGCCCGGAGACCTGACACAATCCACCGTTCTCCACAACGTGGTGACACAAATTTTGGACCGGTGGGGAGGCTTGCACAGTGTGGTAGCCAATATCGGCAGCGGGCGGGGGAATACGGGGTGGGAATTGAACGAAGACGATTGGCAGGGCCTGTTTGAACAGAATTTTTGGGGCGGTGTGCGGTTGGTCAAGGCAGCGCTGCCGCACATGGTCCACGCGAAGCGCGGAAACATCGTGTTCGTTGCATCCATTGCCGGGATCGAGAGCCTGCCCGCGCCGCTGCCTTACAGCGCGGCCAAAGCCGCCCTCATCAACTATTGCAAGAACTTGTCGCGCCTCGTCGCCCAGCACAACGTGCGCGTGAATTGTATCGCCCCGGGCAACATCCTTTTTCCGGGGGGATCGTGGGAAAAACACCTGTCCACGCGGCGCGACGAAGTGATGAATCACATCCGTTCAGAAGTGCCTCTTGCGCGGTTTGGACGTCCCGAGGAGGTGGGAGATTTGGCCGTATTTTTGTGCTCGGAAAAAGCCGCGTTCATTACGGGCGCGTGTATGGTTGTAGATGGCGGGCAGACCCGGAGCGTATCGTAATGAGATATCCTCGTCGCAAGCGCAGTCAGGCGCTGTTTGATTTGTCCGGGCGGGTAGCAATCATCACCGGCGGCGCTGGATTGCTGGGGCAGAAACACGCCCAGATCGTTGCAGACGCCGGAGGCATCCCCGTCCTGGTGGATCTTGCCGGTGCCGGCCCCGAGGCAAAGGCAAACGCATTGTCCAAAAAACTGCGTCGCAGGGCGCTTGGAATCGTGTCGGACATCACCCAAACCGAAAATGTCCAGGCATTGACCCAGCGGGTTTTGGCAGAGTACGGGCGAATCGACATCCTCATCAACAATGCCTCCAACAACCCAAAAGTCGAGTCCGCGCAGGGCGCTGCCTGGTCCCGTTTCGAACAGTTTCCGTTGGCCGTATGGGAAGCGGATTTGGCCGTGGGCTTGACCGGGGCATTTCTGTGCAGTAAGATCATCGGCAGTGAAATGGCGCGCCGCAGGCGCGGCGTCATCCTCAATGTGGCCTCCGACCTGGCGGTGATCGCGCCCGACCAAAGATTGTACAGGCAGGAAGGCCTGCCGGACAAACGCCAGCCGGTCAAACCCGTCACCTATTCCGTCGTAAAAACCGCGCTCATCGGGCTGACCCGCTATCTGGCAACATACTGGGCCGACTCAGGGATACGCGTCAACGCAATTTCGCCGGGAGGAGTCCACAACGGACAACCGCCCGTTTTTGTCCAGCGCATTTCCAACCTGATCCCCCTGGGCCGGATGGCAGCCAAAGATGAATACCAGGGCGCGATATTGTTTCTCTGTTCCGACGCCTCATCCTACATGACCGGGGAAAATCTGATCATCGACGGGGGAAGGAGCTGCTGGTGAATCTGAAGGCGCATTCATTGTTTTCGCTGGAAGGCAAGACAGCGCTTTTGACAGGAGCGTCCGGCTTCCTGGGACGCACATTTGGGAGTGCCCTTCTGGCAAACGGCGCGCAATTGATTGCGTTAGGAAAATCCGATCGATTGCTGCAACAGAAGACCCAGTGGGAAAAAGAATTCGGCCCCGGGCGCGTTCAGGTGTATCAAGTGGATATGTACGATACGCGGAGGCTTGAGGCCACCCTGGATGAAATCGTGGACCGCAATCCTTTTATCGAGATTTTGATCAACAATGCCCACGAATTGGGACCAGAGACCGGATTCAACACGCCGGCGGGAGCCCTCGAGACAGCCTCTTTGGAACAGTGGATGCGCAACCTCACCGGCGGGGTCTATTGGGCGGCACTGACGACGCAAAAATTGGGGCAGGCCATGAAAGCGCAGCGACGGGGAAGCATCATCAACATCTCCACGGTCTATGCGCTTGTCGCTCCCGATCCGCAACTCTACAACGGCACGCCTTTTTTAAATCCGCCGGGGTACTCAGCCGCCAAGGCCGCCCTAACGGCCTTCACGAGGTACACGGCCTCATTTTGGGGTGCATACGGCATCCGGGCAAACGCCATTTTGCCTGGTCCCTTCTCCGACACACAAGACAGCGGGCCAAACAGTGTCCAGAAGGGAGACCCCTTTCTGGAGAGGCTTACGTCCCGGACGTGTCTCGGGAGGCTGGGCCGTCCTGAAGATCTCGCCGGCGCCGTTCTGTTTTTGGCCTCCGAGGCATCCAATTTTGTTACGGGACAGACACTGGTCGTGGACGGAGGCTGGACGGCAAGGTAACACAACCCCAGGCAGTCTGGTAAACGACAGACAAGCAATCAACGTAACCGTAGAGGAGATATTTTCCCGATGCATGTGATCAGTGTTGTTTCTCCCTGTTATAACGAGGAAGAAAATATTGAAAATTTCTATCAACAGGTAAAAACGGTCCTCGCCGGCTTTCCGAAATACCGGCATGAGATCATCTTCATCGACAACGCCTCCAAAGACAAGACCGTTGAATTGTTAAAAAATCTCGCGCGCAAGGACCCGAACTTAAAAATCATCGTGAACACGAGGAATTTCGGCCACATCCGCTCCCCCTACTATGGAATGCTGCAGGCCCAGGGCGATGCCGTCGTCACACTGGCCTCCGACCTGCAGGATCCGCCGGAGATGATCCGGAATTTCATCAAAAAATGGGAAGCGGGTTATAAAATCGTCATGGGGGTAAAGACGCAAAGCAAAGAATCCTCCGCAATGTTTCTGGTTCGCAAATGTTACTACCATCTCATCAACAAACTGTCGGACATCGAATTGGTCAAGAACGCCACCGGCTTCGGGCTCTACGACAAAAAAGTGATCGAGATCTTGCGAAAGATCAACGATCCCTATCCCTACGCACGGGGCCTAGTGGCAGATATCGGTTTTGACATCGCAAAAATTGAATACACCCAACCAGCCCGCAGGCGCGGCGTCACCAAGAACAACTTTTACACGCTTTACGACATGGCCATGCTGGGCATCACCAATCGCTCCAGAATCCCCCTGCGCGTCGCCACGATGCTGGGTTTTTTCATGTCCCTGATGAGCGGTCTGACCGCGATCGGCTATCTCATCGCAAAATTGACCCTGTGGTATAGGTTTCCCATGGGGACGGCCCCCTTGATCATCGGCCTGTTCTTATTCAGTTCCGTCCAATTGTTCTTCATCGGCATCATCGGGGAGTACATCGGCTCCATTCACACACAAGTCCTCCACCGGCCTCTCGTGATAGAAAAAGAGAGAATCAACTTTTAGGCCGCTCCTTGCTATCCCCGATCCCCTTCATGAGCAGACCGTCGTTCAAATCGTTCGCCGCTGCTATTTTCAAGATGGGGGTCCTCCCCCTTTGTTTTTATTTTATTTGCTTCTACATCCTCACCTACCCCCTCATGGAATATTTTTTTTCGCACTGCTTTGCAGACAACTACGATGGCATGGAACACCTCTGGGGACTCTGGTTTATCGACAAAGTCATCACCCAGGAACATCCTTCGCTCTGGAACACCGCCTTGCTCCACTTCCCGTTTGGCATCTCCCTGCGGGGAACGCCGACCCACCTGCTCAACGGTCTTTTGGCAATTCCCCTGTTAAAAATTCTCACTCTGATCCAAACGTATAATATTATTTTGGTCTTCTCCTTTGTAACGGCGGGACTCACGGCATTTCTTCTGGCATACACTCTCACCAAGTCATACACAGGCAGTTTGATCGGAGGATTCATCTATACCTTTTCCAGCTACCATTTCGCCCATGCAACCTCTCACTTGAACCTCGTGTCGCTGGAATGGATTCCCGCATTCATCCTGTGCTGGTATCTGTTGATGACCAAACCCCGCGTTTTCTGGGGCGCTGGGGCCGCAGTCTTTCTGTGCTTCACATTCTGGTCTGATTTCTATTATTTCTTCGCCTGTGTTCTTGCCGCCGTGTGCATCACCGGGT
>CAZGMX010000040.1:8449-19810 GCA_964526865.1 uncultured Actinomycetota bacterium
TCGTGCTGATCCTGGCCGCCCTTGGCCCCTCTCTGGCCGCCATGCTCTTGGCAAACCGACAGGACCCGTTGGTGCCGGACTGCGGGCAGAAAATATGCTGCAGCATCAACCGCTATTCGATGGATCTTTTGGCCCCGTTCATCCATGGCGGAAATTGGCGTTTTGCACACTGGACCCAGTGGTACTGGGCCGGCCTGCCGAACACCATCTGCGAGGGCAGCGTTTGTCTGGGATTGTCCGTCATCGCAATCGTTGTGTATGTGTGGATCAAGAGGCGGCAGGCGCAGACACCCAACCTTGGACTGTGGTACCTCCTGGCGCTGGGATTCGGCATTCTGGCGTTGGGACCGGTTCTGCACATCGCGGGAAAGGAATTTTCCGGCGTTACACTGCCTTACTCCTGGCTTCGGACCATCCTCCCCGGGCTTTCGATGGCAAGGGCGCCGGCACGATTCATCGTCTTTACAACGCTATGCGTCTCTGTGTTGTGTGCTGTCGGATTCAAGATGTTTTTAAGCGGCACACGAACTCACCGCTGGGCAGCAGTGGTTCTGCTGGCCTTGCTTTTTATCGAATCTCTGCCCATCTCCCCGTGCGCGCCGAATTTCGAACTCAGCGTGCCTGGATACGTTACAGCCCTGAAAAACCTGCCGGGGAAAGACGGCCTTTTGGATACGACAACCGCCGGGGGACTGGCCATGTATTATCAAACCATCCATGAAAAACCCATGGCCTTTGGGCTGACCGCCCGTGTCCCCACCAGCCTTCGTGAAAAAGAGGCCGCCATGGTAACAACGCTTCACGACAAGGATTTCTCCCTGCTGGCACACCGCTATCGCATCCGATATTTGATCGCACCCGCACAGGTTTCCAGCCCGCTTCGATACCCCCCCGCCAGGTTGATCTACAACGACGGCGCAACAAAGGTGTTTGACTTGATGGCGGCCTCTTCGGAATGATTCGCCGGAAGTTTCCTGGGATTATCCGGCCGCCAAACTTACAGTTGAAAATTTTTGTTGATGCGGTAGAATCCGTCGAAAGGATGTGCAATCCCATGAGCAGTTTTGTCTGGGCGCTCTGCGCCGTCATTGTTATCGCGGTTATGTTCCCCTCTGCGGCCCTGGCCTACCTGGACCCCGGGACAACGTCGTTCATCTTCCAACTACTGGCAGGCTTGCTGGTGGGATGCCTGTTCGCCCTCAAGGTGTTTTGGAGCAAGGTCAAGTCCCTGTGGGCCAATCTGGTTTCCTGGTGCGGAAAAAAAACCGCTCCTCCGTGCGACAAAAGATAGCCCCATGAAAAAAGTCTACGTGGGCATGAGTGCCGATATCGTCCATCACGGGCACTTGAACATCATTGCGAAGGCCAGGGAACTGGGAGAAGTCACCGTGGGACTGCTGACGGACAAGGCCATCGCCCTTTATAAACGCGTCCCTCTCCTGCCATTCGAGCAGAGAAAAGTGATCGTCGAGAATTTGAAAGGGGTCGCCCGAGTGGTTGCCCAGGAGACGCTGGACTACGTCCCAAATCTCAAGCGATTCAAACCTGACTATGTCGTGCACGGCGACGACTGGAAGAGGGGCGTACAGGCGCAAACCCGGGAGCGGGTCATTGCCATCCTGAAAGAATGGGGAGGCAAACTCGTCGAGATTCCCTACACGGCAGGCGTGTCTTCCTCTTACCTCCACTCCAAGATGCGGGAAATCGGCGTAACCCCGGACGTCCGGAGGCAGCGTCTGCGCAGGCTGTTGGACGCAAAGCCCCTGGTGCGGGTCCTGGAGGCCCACAGCGGCCTCTCCGGCCTCATCGTTGAAAACACAAAACTCATCGTCCACAACGCCACGGCGGAATTCGACTGCATCTGGCTGAGCAGCCTAACCGATTCCACAGCCAAGGGAAAGCCGGACATCGAATGCGTGGACCTGACCTCCCGCCTCCAGACGCTCGGCGACATGTTGGAGACCACCACCAAACCGGTCATCTTCGACGCCGATTCGGGAGGGATTCCGGAACATTTTGTCTACAAGGTCAAGACGCTGGAGCGCCTTGGGGTTTCCGCCGTCATCGTCGAGGACAAGATCGGCCTGAAAAAAAATTCCCTGTTCGGCACGACCGTCCCGCAAACTCAAGACAGCATCGAAAATTTTTCCCACAAAATTTCTTTGGGTAAAAAGGCGCAGATTACGGAGGAGTTCATGATCATCGCCCGGATCGAGAGCCTCATTTTGAAAAAGGGCATGCGGGATGCCGTTGTACGGGCAAAAGCCTACATCCGGGCGGGCGCGGATGGAATCATGATCCACAGCAGCGAAAAAACCCCCGGCGAAATTCTGGCGTTCTGTAAATGCTACCAAAAGCTGGAACGTAAAGTTCCTCTGGTTGTGGTCCCCTCAACGTACTGCAGTGTCCCGGAAAAAACCTTGGAAAAAGCGGGCATCCGCATCGTCATTTACGCCAACCACATGCTGCGGGCATCGTACCCCGCGATGCGGCGTGTCGCCCAGTCCATTTTAAAACACGGCAGAAGCTATGAGGCCTCAAAATTCTGCACACCGATCAAAGAAATCATCACGCTGATTCCGGAGCAATGAACTGCGTGATCGACTGCCGGCACTTTTATCGCGTGTTGAAACAAAACGGCATCGGATTTTTCTGCGGTGTTCCCGATTCTCTCCTGAAGGATTTTTGCGCCTGCGTCCTGGACCATGCCGGCGCCAAACACCATGTCATCGCCGCCAATGAGGGAAACGCCGTTGCGATGGCCGCAGGATACCATCTGGCTACCGGAAAGACCGGCCTGGTCTATCTGCAAAATTCCGGACTGGGCAATGCGGCCAATCCCCTGTTGTCGCTGGCGGATGAAGAAGTCTATTCCATCCCCATTCTGCTTTTGATCGGTTGGCGCGGCGAGCCCGGCGTGCCCGACGAACCCCAGCATCGCAAACAGGGCAAGGTTACGCAGGAGTTTCTCAGGGCGCTCAAAATTCCCCATGCCATTTTGTCCGCGAACCAGAACGCGGCGGAAAAAGCCGTAAGAAAAGCAGTCGCGACCATGAAAAAGACCGGCGCTCCGTATGCCCTGGTCGTACGCAAAAATACGTTCATAAAATACTCCACGCATCCGTCCGGCCCGCGGCATCCCTATCCCCTGTCGCGGCGCCAGGCCATCCACCTCATCGCCGGGCAAGCCGGGGCACGCGATGTCATCGTGTCCACAACGGGAAAAGCCTCGCGGGAACTTTTCGCTCACCGGGAACAGGCCGGAGAAGGCCACGAAAAAGATTTTCTGACGGTGGGATCGATGGGACACTCTTCCTCTATCGCCCTGGCCCTGGCGCTGTCACGGCCCCGGCGGCGCGTTTTTTGCCTGGACGGCGACGGGGCAGCCCTCATGCACCTGGGGGCCTGGGCCATTGCCGGCACCCAACGCGCGAATAAATTCATTCATATTGTCCTGAACAACGGCATGCATGAATCCGTCGGCGGCCAGCTCACCGCGGGATTTGACATCGACTTCTGCACGCTGGCCAAGGGATGCGGCTACCGCCACGTACTGCAAGCAGAGACGGCACGCGGCGTTGTGCAAAAACTAAGAGCTCTGAAGGCCGCGACGGGGCCTTCCCTGCTGGAAATCAGGTTGAACAGGGACGTGCAGAAGGATTTGGGCAGGCCAACGATCGGACCGATCCAGAACAAACGCTCGTTCATGGCGTTTGTGCGCGGGAAGCGCTGATCGAAGACACTCCCCTGCCTGAATTGGAAACAACACCTTATGTCGATCCCCCAAAAAACATTCTTTGGTTACGGCACGCACAAAAAGCTGCGGCCGATTCTTGCAAGACTCTCGCCTAAAAATATTTTCTTGGTCACCGGGAAAAAGTCCTACGCGCTGTCGGGGGCAGAAAATTTTCTGGCGGAATTGCTCAGGAATCGCCGCGTCGTCCACTTTAACGATTTTGGTGAAAATCCGACGGTCGGAGACGTCGATCGGGCCGTCCGCACTTTTTTGAGCGCGGCGTGCGATTGCGTGTTGGGAGTGGGAGGCGGCAGCGCATTGGATGTGGCCAAGGCCGTCGCCCTTCTCTCGACGCAAAAAAAGGGCGTGACGGCGCTCACCGCCGGACATCTGCGTCCTGAATCCCGGACAATTCCCTGCATCGCCATCCCTACGACAGCCGGCACGGGCAGTGAAGCGACCCATTTTTGTGTTCTCTACCACAACAAGGTCAAACTATCCCTGGAACATCCCTCTCTGGTTCCGGATTATGCCATTCTGGATCCAACCTTCACGCTGTCTTTGAATCCCTATATCACGGCCTGCACGGGCGTGGACACCCTTGCTCAGGGAATCGAATCCTACTGGTCTGTGCGCTCCACGGAAGAATCTAGGGCGTACAGCCGAAAGGCCATCGCCCTGGCCCTTGCGCACATCGCCAAGGCAGTCCTGGCGCCGGACAAGAAATGCCGGGGACAAATGCTTCTGGCCAGCCACTGGTCCGGCAGGGCCATCAACATCGCCAAGACGACGGCGGCCCATGCCGTCTCGTATCCCCTGACATCGCACTACCGTGTGCCGCATGGCCATGCGGTCGCCCTGACGCTCCCTCATTTTTTGGAATACAACCATAGTGTCACGGCCGGAAATTGCCAGGACCCCCGCGGTCCGAACTTTGTCCGAAGCAGAATGAGGGAACTGTGCGAAATGCTCCACACGGCCACCGCCGCAGGGGCCAAGGAAAATCTGCTCGGCCTCATGCGCCGGCTTGATCTTGCAACGTCCCTGTCAAAATTGGGCATCGACCGGGACGGCATTGGCACGATCGCCGGGGGAACCGATCCGGACAGGATGGGCAACAATCCGGTCCTCGTCACCAAGTCCGGTGTAAAAAAGATATTGCGGGCCGCCTGGTAACACAGAAGGGACAACAACGGGGAAAACAGTATGGATTTTTTTCGGGAAATAGCCGATTTCTACCGCTTCTTTTGGGCCACACCAAACGCCCAGAAACAAATCGTCTTTTACGCGGAGCATAAGGATTACTATCCCTATTTCGAAGGATTGATCCGGGAGATCACGCCGCACCAGCCCCTCTGCTACGTGACCTCCGATCTCCACGATCCAATCCTAAAGCCCCCCCCTCCGCCTGGATTGACGCCGTTTTATATTCACAGGCTTCTGTCCTTTTTCATGCTGTTTGTCTCCTGCAAAGTCTTTGTCATGACTCTCACCGACCTGCACCAGTTTCACTTGAAGCGCTCCGTCAACGCGGTCCATTATGTCTATGTGTTTCACTCCATGGTCAGCACCCACATGATGTACCGTGAGGGGGCGTTCGACCACTACGACTCCATCCTGTGCGTTGGGCCCTACCAGATTTCTGAAATTCGCGCCCGGGAAAACCGGCACCATCTGCCGCCCAAAAAACTTGTCGAGGCAGGCTATTACCGCCTGGAACGGATCCACCAGCGGTATCAAGCGCACATAAAAGAGGAGACTCCCCCCGGAAATAAAACCACCGTCCTGATCGCACCCTCCTGGGGAGAACACAACATCCTGGAGACCTGCGGCGGGCGTTTGGTTTCCCCGCTGCTGGAAAAAGGTTATCAGATCATCGTCCGGCCGCACCCGGAGACTGTCCGGCGGTCGCCGCAAATGCTAAACGCCCTCGAGCAGATGTTCTCCGGCAACACCCATTTTCGCATGGAACGGTCGGTGGCCAGTGACGATGCTTTACTCACGGCCGGCGTCCTGATCTGCGATCTCTCCGGCGTAGCCCTGGAATACGCCTTGGGTACCCAGCGGCCTGTCTTGTTTCTGGACCTTCCCTTCAAAATCAAGAATCCAAACTTCCGGGAACTGGGCATCGACCCGGTGGAAGTCTCCCTCCGGGCCCAGATCGGAATCATCGTCCCGCCGGAGGAACTGGACCGTGTTCCCCAGGTGATTGAGCAGCTGCATGCGGACCAAAAAAAATACGCCGGTCAGATCCTGCGCTGGAGAGACGAAAACATCTTTGCTTTTGAGCACTCATCCAAGTCCGGTGCCGACCATATCCTGGGCCTCGCCGACGCACAAAGGACAACGAAATGACCGCTCCAACTGCCATAAAAAAACCGCTCGTCTTCCACCCGTTTTTGCTCGGCGCGTGGGTGGTCCTTTCTCTCTACGCGCACAATATTTACGAATTCCCGTTGATGGTCCTGTGGCGCCCCCTGACGTGTGTCCTGGCGGGCACCGCCGTCTTGATGCCGCTGTGCTATTGGGCCAACAAGAACTGGCACAAGAGCGGATTGATTGTTTCCATCTTCATACTTTTTTCCTTTTCCTTCGGTCACTGCCGCCGGCTCTTTAACGCCATAAATGGAATGCTTGGACTCTTTGGTCTTGTCGTTGACACCTCTTTCCTTCTCTGGTTCATTTTTCTGGCCGTTACCGTTTTTGCCATTTCCAGAACCACCCGGGATCTTTCCTACTGGACACGCGCATTGAATATCACAACAGCTTTTCTCACCGCGATTTGCCTTTCTTATATTGCCGTTCACAAACTACCGTCTATTCTCCTTCCAAACCGCTACCGGCAATCGATGCCGCAATTTTCTGCTGCAGAACATCCGACAACGAGCACTCCTCAATACAACATTTTTTATATCATTGTCGATGCATATGCACGGTCGGATATATTGAAGAGAAATTTTGGGCGGGACAACCGCAAATTTATAGACCATCTTGCATCCAGAGGCTTTTATATTGCGGAAAAATCGCGATCCAATTACATGACAACGAAAATTTCCATAACATCTAGTTTAAACTTTGCGTATCTGAATCATTTACTAGCCCAAACAAAAAGCCGCGTTGCCGACCGGCTTCTACTAATCGGCGATTTGGTGTTCAAGAATAGACTCTTTCCAATCCTGAAGCGCAGTGGATTTACAACCGCCGCGGCCATCTCATCAGACGTTTTCTGGGCAAATCTAAAAGATGTGGATCGCCCTCTAATAACCACGGACAGTTACCGGAACGAATTTCTGCAGGGAATCATTGACTTGACTCCTGTCGTTTTCGTGGCAGACAATATCGCTGATCTTTTCGTATACCAGGGGTCCTCCCAATATCTTGAGTGCCGCAACCAGATTCTGTCTGTGTTTCAACGAGTGCCACAGGCCGCTCGCTCGAAAGGGCCTCTCTTCGTCTTTGCCCATATCAATAGCCCTCACACCCCTTTCCTCTTTGGAAGCAATGGTGAAGAATTGCCTCCTCCCCATAACCTTTCCTCGCTCATGGGGAACCGGTTTCTTCAAACTTTCGGCTTCAGCAAAGAACGATTCATTCGGGAATACGGCGATCAGCATCATTTCATCAGCACAAAAGTCGCCCGTTTGGTGGACGATATTCTCTCTGTCTCGTCCCTCCCTCCCATTATTATTGTTCAATCAGATCATGGAGCAACCGCGGACGCGGACTATAGAATCGTACAGAATAACGACCTGATGGGAATGTTCGGCATTCTCAACGCCTATTATTTCCCTGACGGGGACTATTCGGCGCTGTACCCGGAGATCACGCCCGTCAACACCTTCCGGGTTATCCTGAACAAATTTTTCGGCGGCCATTACCCCCTGCTCAAAGACCGTTGTTATTTCACGTCGTGGGACGCCCCCGCCAATTATACGGACGTGACGGATGAGACAAGCTCCCAACCCAAAAAAAACGGCGACCGACCCCCCGCACAAACTTAAGGTTGAAAACTTCCGTCGGGGCGTTAAAATGGGTCGCGGTATAGACATTAACCGGATAACAACCTCGGGCCGCCGAACCATGGCCCGCGATCGTCATCGACATCAGGAGAGAGTGCCAACATGACATCCTACAAGGAATTGGGTTTCGTCAACACGCGAGACATGTTCAAGAAGGCGATGGCGGGCGGATACGCCATCCCGGCCTACAACTTCAACAACATGGAGCAGATCCAGGCGATCGTGATCGCCTGCGTGGAAACACAGTCGCCGGTCATCCTCCAAGTTTCCAGCGGGGCACGCAAATATGCCGATCAAACGCTGCTGCGGTACATGGGCCAGGGGGCCGTCGAGATGATGCGTCAGCTGGCCAAGGCGAAAGGTCTCAAACCCATCCCCATGGCACTGCATCTGGATCACGGAGACACGTTTGAATTGTGCAAGTCCTGTATCGAGTCCGGATTTTCCTCCGTCATGATCGATGGGTCGCACCACCCCTACGAGAAAAACGTCAAACTCACCAAACAGGTTGTGGACTACGCCCACTCCTTTGACGTCACGGTGGAGGGAGAACTCGGCGTGTTGGCCGGAATCGAAGACGACGTCCACGCCGAACACACCACCTACACCAACCCCGAAGACGTGGTGGATTTTGTGGGCAAGACCGGCGTGGATTCCCTGGCCATTTCCATCGGCACGTCGCACGGGGCCAACAAATTCAAGCCGTCGCAATGCACCAAGACGGCTGAGGGCATCTACGTGCCGCCCGAACTGCGGTTCGACATCCTGGAAGAGGTCGAAAAGAAAATCCCCGGATTTCCCATTGTCCTGCACGGGGCCTCCTCGGTGTCGCTGGCGGCGGCGCAGACCATCAACCACTACGGCGGCGCGCTCAAAGACCCCATCGGAATTCCCGAAGACCAGCTGAGGAAAGCGGCCCGGTCCGCCGTCTGCAAAATCAACATCGATTCCGACGGCCGCCTGGCAATGACCGCGGCCATCCGCAAGACGTTTGCCGAGAGCCCGGCGGAGTTTGACCCCCGCAAGTACCTGGGACCGGCCCGGGACGCGCTGGTGGCCCTGTATAAACACAAGAATCAGGAAGTCCTGGGGTCGGCGGGAAAGGCCTAAAAAAGGGGGGAGCCATGCCGGAACTACTTGTCAACGAGAGCGAAATCCTGTCCAACGCGATGGACGCCGCGGGTGTGTTCAGTCAGCTGGATCAAGAACAGACGGACCGCATCGTGAAGGCGGTACACGAGGCCGCATTCAACAACCGTGTCCGGCTTGCCAAACTGGCCCACGAGGAAACCGGCATCGGCCGGTGGGAACACAAAGCCATCAAGAATGTGGTGGCGGCCCAGCTGGTCTATAACGACATCAAGAACCTCAAGACCGTGGGGGTCATCTCCCGTGACGAAGAGGCCGGCATCGTGGAAATCGCCCAGCCCCTGGGCCCCATCTTTGCCGTCATCCCTGTGACCAATCCCACCTCCACCGTCATTTTCAAAATCCTCATTGCCCTAAAGACGCGCAATCCCATCATCATCGGCCCCCATCCACGGGCCCTGAAGTGCTGCATGGAAACGGCGCGGATCTGTTACGAGGCCGCCCTGAAGGAAGACGCTCCGGAAAATTGCATTCAGTGCCTCCCCGTCTCCTCTCTGGAACTCACACAAAATCTCATGGCGCAAAAGGGCATCGCGTTGATCCTGGCCACCGGAGGCCCCGGCCTCGTGAAGGCCGCGTACAGTTCCGGAAACCCCGCGCTGGGCGTGGGGTCGGGCAACGTGCCCGTGTTTGTCGAGGACAGCGCGGACTTCGAGTTTGCCGCCGAACAGATCATGATGTCCAAGACCTTTGACAACGGCACGATCTGCGCCAGCGAGCAGGCCCTGGTCGTGGAACGCAGGAACGACAAGGTCCTGCGGCGCGCGCTGGAGGCCCGTGGAGCACACTTTTTGACCCCCGACCAAATCCGGAAGGTGTCGGCCGTCGCGTACGACACGGAAAAACACGTGATGAACGCCGCGGTGGTCGGGCAGTCCGTGAGCACAATCGCCCGGATGGCCAAGATAGACGTCCCGCCCGAAACCATGCTGCTGGTGGCCCCGCTCAAGGGCGTGGGCAGGAACTACCCGCTTTCGGCAGAAATCCTGGCTCCCATTCTGGCGTATTATGCCGCCAGGGACTACCGGCACGCCGTCAATCTCTGTCTGGAACTGAATTTTTACGGCGGGATCGGACACACCGTCAGCCTCTATTCCAACAACGAGGAAAAAATCGTGGACTTTGCCGGGCTGGTGAACGCCGGCCGCATCGTGGTCAACACACCCTCCTCGCAGGGGGCCGTCGGCGGGATTTTCAACAAACTCCACCCCTCTTTCACGCTGGGGTGCGGCACCAGCGGCAAGAACATCACGACGGACAATGTCACGGCACGGCACCTCCTGAACATCCAGCGCATCGCCCGCCGCCGCGTCAACGACCAGTTTGTGAATTTTGATACCGCCTTGTACCTGGACGAGAAGAAAGACATCAAAACCATCGAGACATTGTACGAGCGGAACCGTTGATTAAGCACAAGCCCAGCGGCTGTGTTCCGGCGGCAGGGCGCAATACCGTGTTTTTTTCATAAAGGAGCCACACCATGTTTAAGATAAAAAAGGCAGAGGGGCCCCTGGGGCCGGCCACTGAGTTTTACTTTTCAGGAAAGCTGGATACCGCCGCGTGCGCGGACCACGCGCAGAAAATTCTGGATACCCTGCGGGGTTTTGACGGTCGGGTGGTGTTTAACCTGACCGCGGTGGAGTATGTCTCTTCGGCCTTTTTGCGCATCTGCCTGGAGGCGTCCAAGACGGCAGGAAAGGACAAATTCATGCTCGTCGATGTGCCGCCCCACGTCATGAAGGTGCTCAAGATCTCCGGGTTGGACACACAGTTGACCGTCCAATAACGCCCGTCCTATTTTTATGAAATTATTTCTGGCAGGATTCAATGTGGACGCCCAGACCCTCAAGGAACTGGGCGGCGGAAAGCTTGATTCCCGGACAATGACCCCCGAGACCATTTCGGCCGCCTACGCCCGGATCAGCAGAAGCCCCAAGCCGGTGAACGAATTGAGGGAAACGGCACGTCAAGAAGTCGAAAAGGCCCGCAAGTCCAACCAAAACATCATTTTTGCCATGGGACACCATTCGGTGGCCGAACACGCCGTCTTCAACTTTGACGTGCTGGGCGTCTCCAGACTCGCCATCGAGGAAATCGAAAAATTCAGGCTCTGCTCCTATACGTAAAAATCCCAGCGCTACATCACGCTGGAAGGCGACTTCATTGTCCCCGAGGAAATTCAAGGAACCGGCCTGGAAGACAGATTCGTGTCTATGGTGAAAACGCAAAACCAGATGTACGGGCGCCTCTTCGACCGGTTGAAAGATCACGTGATGGAAACAAATCCCGGCCTGGCGGCAGACGCAAAAAACCACTCGCTTTTGGAAGGAAAATCTGCTCGGCCTGATGCACCGGCTTGGTCTCGCAACGTCCCTGTCGAAATTGGGCATTGACCGGGACGACATTGGCACGATCGCCGGGGGAACCGATCCGGACAGGATGGGCAACAATCCGGTC
>CAZGMX010000041.1:0-16226 GCA_964526865.1 uncultured Actinomycetota bacterium
GTTTCAACATCAAAGTCATCCGAATTAATCGCGGTGATCAGATAATTTCCCCACCCGCCCTCTTTGATCCATGACGGGTAGGGAAAATGCGCGGCGTTGCCCCAGGGACTTCCCAGCAAACAGTGATGGAGCATTTGTTGCGGCTCCTCCTCCAGGCAGGTCTGCTCCGTGAATATTTTATGGACAGATATATTCCTGTGATCACCATGCAGAGCTGCATAGGTTTTGCCATTCATCTCTTTTACCTGCCACCACCATCCGGTATCGCCGGTAATAGACGGAGGGAAGATATTGACAAGATAGTCCCCGACATCGCTGGTGAAAAACATCTGATACGCGATGAATACCGCCGACCGAACCTCTACGGACAGTTCCTCCAAAACCGCCTTCATCATAAACAGCATCCAGGCCTTCGAGGGCAATCCACTCTGGGCAAATACTTCGTTTGCGAGCCGGATGCGATCGATGGTCATGGACAGCCGTTGCTCTTGGACTGCTTCGGCGGAATCCCTTTTCCATCCCAGCAATTCTTCCCGCTCCAGATATTGGCCCAGCGTGTCGTAGAGTTTTCTCTGGTCCGCGTCCTCCCCCAAGAACGTGGACTGCCGCTTTAAATAGAGCGTCAAGCTTTCTTCCCTGACGCGCTGGACCAGGCGATCGGCCCTGGAGAGAACACAGTAAAAGCTCTGACCTGTAAGCGCTCCTCTGATCACGATTACCTTGATAAATATCTGACCTGGGATGAAAGGATGAATTTTGTAATCGAAACTCATTTGGGGGTCCTGAATCCCCTGCAAGGCCTTTTGGTCATATTGATTGAATCGCTGTTCCAAAGGCAGTCTCGCGAATTTCTCTCTGTTCCAGGCTTCCGTGGGCGTCGGCATGAATTGTTCGCTATCCCAGGCCTTAAAAAGCGCATCCATCCGGCTTTTGAATTCCTGCGTCTGAACCAACTCATCGAGCGAATCCGCAGGCTTTGCCGGCTGTGCAAATCTGGACCGCGGCGCCAGAGCATAGAGATTCTCAGGACACATGCTCATGAGCATGCAAATAACCACAGTCCAAGAGATCAGCCGTTTCATGCCGTTGCGTCTCCCTGCTATG
Source organism: uncultured Actinomycetota bacterium (assembly GCA_964526865.1). Lineage (GTDB taxonomy): Bacteria > Auribacterota > Ancaeobacteria > Ancaeobacterales > CAZGMX01 > CAZGMX01. The sequence goes on from CAZGMX010000041.1 coordinate 1,105, forward strand.
AACCCGCGCTCTGCGGAAAAAATTCACATCACATGTAACGCGCGTATTTGTAATTGATTATACATGACTCGTCGTGATTTGTCAAGGGGGCGCTTTTTCTGTGCGCTTTTTCTGGAGTTTTTTCTGGAGCTGGAGTGGCTTTTTCTAGGGGAACAGCTTTTTCATTGGGAACCATGGCGTATCATAGAAGTGCGCACTTTGAGGGAGCACTTGGGCAACGTACAAATCAAGCCTTTGCGAAAGAAGGACTTGAGGACAAAAGAACATTTGACTTCCCCGCCTTGCGGTGTGAGACTAGAACAATGAAGAAGATTTTCAAGACACTCAAGTTGATTTCCGCTGTGATGTTGATTGTTTTTATATTTTGCGCCGCCGGATTTTGCGGCGAGACGGCGGGTGACGATTGTGACCACCACTGTGTTGCATCCTGCCCCACGGGTTGCTGCGGCGCTGTGCTTCAAAACCAGCAGCTTCGCGTCCCCCCCGCGCCGGTTTCCATGGCGGTTTCTCTCCAGAAGACCCCGTATCAATTTTTATTCGTGGACGATATCGATCATCCTCCAAAAACCTCCTGTTAATCTCAGTGGTTTCCACGCAGTTCCCCAAAAAAAATTTTAATTGAAAGTCGTTTAATCAAAAGCGGGTGTTCTGCCTTGCTCCACGAAGAACACCTGCAAAAAGCAGCAAGGGGCCGCCATGAGAGTGTGTCTATCAATAGCATCCGGAATGGTTATGACAATAGCCCTTGTTTTTTCAATTCCCGCACATGCAGAAGAAATCCTCACGCTCGATGCGGCGCTGACAACCGCTTACAAAGAAAATCCGCGGGTCGTCGAGGCGCGAAAGAGCATGGAAGCGGCAAAGGGAGATTTGGTCACGGCGTGGGCCCTGCCCGACCCGGAAATATCGTTTGAAATAGGCGGCTTCAAGAAGAATGAGGACGGCAATCGCCGGCTCAACTTAGACAATGTTGGAATCAGGCAGGGATTTCTTCCGTTTGGCGTGCGCGGTCTCAAGCGAGACATCGCCAAGAATGGAATCCTGGCGCAAGAAGAGTCTGTCCGGGCCGTGTGGTCCGTGATCTATCTTGCCGTGCGGGAAACCTACAATAGAATCATCCTCGACAAAAAAGAACTGGAAGTGGCGACGGACAACCTTACGATCCTGCGGCAGTTTTATAGCCGCGTCGAAATCCGGTTTCAATCCGGCAAGGCCCTAAAAAATGAACTACAGAGGGCGAAGATAGAGCTCCTCGATGCGGAGACAAAATGCCTATGGGCGGAAAAAGAGATCAAAACCAATAAGGCAAGGCTCAATCTGCTTTTGGGCCGGCCGGTTGACACGCCCTTTGATATCCGCGAAGAACTCAGGGAGGAGGATCTGGAGCTTGATTTCAAAGAGCTCTGCGAACTGGCGCTAAAAAACAGGCCGGACATCAAACAGGAAGAACTGGGCCTCGATTCAAAAACGAAAACCCTCTCGCGGGAGCGGCTGAGTATCCTGCCCTCTCCTTTTGTGGAGTACGACAGGACAACAACGGACTACGAAAACGACTCCACGGTTAGCCTCGGCATGAGCGTGCCGCTATGGGGATTCAACCGGGGCGAGATGCAGAAGGCCGCGGCCCAAAAAGAGGCCCAGCAAATACAACTCGAGGCCTCAAAAAGAGACGCACTGCTGGATGTGTACGAGGCATATCTGAGCGCGGAATTTATTCACCGGCAGTTCGAACTATTGAAGAAATCACTCGAAGAGGCAAATGAGCTCCTTCGTGTGGCGGATCTGCGTTTCAGCGAGGGCGACATAGATTTCATCAATTTTCTCGATCAGGTGCGGACCGCAACACAGACACGGACAAAGTATTACAAAGGACTGTTCGAGCTGAGCAACGCCGTCAGCCGTCTGGAAATATCGATGTATGCCTCACTGCGAAAGGAGGAATATTTAAAATGAAATACCTGAAAGGATCCCTGATTGTTTTAGTGTCCTTTTCCCTGGGAATTGGGGTCTCCCCGTTTCTTCTTAAGAAAAAGGGCGCCGCGCCTGCATGCAAGGCCGAAGAACGTCACGAAGAAAAGAGCGAACTCACCGTGGGCAGGAAATCGCAGGAATTGATAGCCGTCAAAACGCAGAAAGCGCGGTCAACGCATTTCGTAAAAAGGATATCCGTCATCGGACAAATCGCCCAGGATCCGGAATCGTTTAGTTACGTTACCGGGCCTGCCCGCGGCATTGTCGACAAGTGCAACGTAAAGATCGGGATGGCGGTAAAAAAAGACGAGACGGTGTGCGTGATAAAAACAGGGGATTCTTTCACGGAGGTCAAGTCCCCCATTTCCGGCATTGTCATCAGCGATTCGTTGAAGACAGGAGATAAAATAGACGCCGTTTCTTCGCCGCACACCATCGCGGATCTTTCGAAGCTGTGGGCAACGTTCGACCTGTATGAGAAAGACCTGGCCGAGGTGAAGCTTGGGCAGAAAGTGGCCGTGCGGTCCATCGCCTGGCCCGGCAAAACCTTTGCGGGCGAAATAACCTTTATCTCGCCGCGGATAGATCAGGACTCCAATACCATAAAAGTCCGCGCCCTCATCCAGAATCCGGACTATCTTCTCAAACTGGGGATGTTTGTCACCGCCGATATCCTCATTGAATCGCCGGGACAATACATCATGCTTCCCCTGGAGGCCGTCCATTCCATGGACGGGAAAAAGATCGTCTTTATTAAAACCGCGAAAGAGACATTCCGGCCGCGCGAGGTCATCGTGAAAGATCAGACCAAAGATCAGGCGGCCGTGTCCAGCGGAATTCATGAGGGTGAAGACGTCGTGGTCGGGAATGGTTTTCTTCTAAAATCGGAATTACTGAAGTCGAAGATGGGCGAAGGCTGCGCCGAATAGCCGCAATCATAGACACAGAAGGAAAAAATATGGATCAATTCTTGTCTTTCATGTTGAAGCAAAGGTTGTTGGTCATCTGCATCGCGTGTATCACCATCATCGGCGGCATCATCGCCTGGAAAAATCTTCCATTGGACGCCTTCCCCGACGTGACAAACGTGCAGGTCATGATACTCACCCCTTCGCCGGGTCTCTCTTCGGCCGAGGTGGAACGGCTGATCTCGTCGCCGATTGAAAGAGAGATGAACGGATTGCCATACGTCCAGTTTGTGCGCTCTTTGTCAAAGGCAGGATTGTCACAGGTGGTCGTCGTATTCGAAGACAACGTTGACATCTACTTTGCCCGCCAGATCGTCTTCGAAAGGATACAACTTGCCAGGGAGAAATTGCCGGAAGGGTTTGAACCCGAAATGGGGCCCATCAGCACCGGGCTCGGCGAGATTTATCAATACACGCTGGAAAGCAAGAACACGGGCCTGATGGAACTACGGAGTATTCAGGATTGGGTTGTACGCCCTCAGCTCCGGTCCATTCCCGGAGTGACCGATATCAACTCCTTTGGCGGTTTTGTAAAACAGTATCAGGTGGTGGTTGATCCCGACCGGCTGCTCAAATACGGGCTCACCCTTGGATCGGTATCGGAGGCGTTAAAGAGAAACAACTCCACCGCGCCCGCCAACTACATCGTTCAGGGCCAGGAACAGATTATCGTAAGAGGCACAGGACTCATCAAAAACCTTTCTGACATAGAAACCGTTGTCGTGGCGACCCGTCACGGCATGCCGGTGTATATACGCGATATCGCTTCCGTGCAAATCGGCCATGAGGTCCGCTGGGGGGCGGCTACCAGGGACGGAATGGGTGAAACGGTCTGCGGGATGGTGATCATGCTCAAAGACGCCAATTCAAGAGACGTCGTCACCCGCGTAAAGGCGGCGTTCAAAAAAATGCAGGACCGCCTGCCGGAAGGCGTTCGCATCAACCCTTTCTACGACAGGACGGAACTGATCAAAGCCTGTATCCATACGGTGACGAAGGCGTTGTTCGAGGGGGGCATCCTTGTCATCATCGTCTTGTTTATTTTTCTTGGCGATTTCCGCACCGCAAGCGTCGTGTGCCTTTCGCTTCCCCTGTCGGCCCTGATCACTTTTATATTGATGCAATGGGCCGGCCTTTCCGCAAACCTGATGTCTCTGGGAGGCCTGGTCATTGCCATGGGTATGATCGTGGACGCAAGCATCGTTGTGGCGGAGAATATCTTCAGGCACCTGGCCGGAAGAAAAGGGCTGCCGGTGCGGGAGAAAGTTGCCGTCTGCCTGAATGCGACAAAGGAAGTTGCCCGGCCGGTCATGTTTGCAATCCTTATAACCATCATTACCAAGGCGCCCTTATTCGCTCTGCAGGCGGTGGAAGGCAAGATGTTTAAGCCGCTTGCCTGGACGTTGATATTTGCCATGTCGGGTTCACTCATTACCTCGCTGACCATTATCCCGGTCATCGGCTCCTACCTCATCCGGGGAAACACGACGGGCGAAGACAATGCGGTCATACGATGGATCAAGAAGCTCTATCTTCCCGCGCTGTGCGCGGTAATAAGCCACAGGAGGACAACGACCGTCATTTCCGCCCTCGTTTTTGCCGTTTCCGTATTTCTGTTCACGCGAGTCGGCACGGAATTCCTGCCATACCTGGATGAAGGATCGATCGCGCTGAACGTCGTAAAATATCCAACCGTATCGCTGGACGAATCAAAAAGGATAGGCAATGCCATTGAAAAGCTCCTGCTGGAGTTCCCTGAAGTAAGCACGGTGGTCACCAAGACGGGCAGGGCAGAGATTGCCGAGGATCCGATGGGTCCAGAACAAAACGACCTCTTCATCATGCTGAAACCGAAACAACACTGGAAAGCAGCGTCAAAAATGGAGCTCATCGGCGCGATGGACAAGAAACTTGGCGCGATCCTTGGGGTAAAGCTCAATTTCTCCCAGCCGATCGCCCTGCGGGTGAACGAGCTCATCTCCGGCATAAAATCTGATGTGGCAGTCAAGATATTCGGGTATGACCTGGGTATCCTTGCGGAGAAAACCGAAGAGGTAGAACACATCCTTTCATCAATACGGGGCGCCAAAGACGTAAAGGCCGAACAGATTTCGGGTTTTCTTCAGTTCGATATCGAGATCGACCGCTCGGCGACAGCGCGTCACGGCATCAATGTGAGCGATATCAATGACATCGTGGAGACCGCGATCGGCGGCAAGTCTGTGAGCGCAATATATGAGGAAGACCGGCGGTTTAATATCAGCGTGCGATTCCCCGAAGAGAGGAGAAACAGCGCGGCGGCGATTGAAAACATCCTCATTCCTTCGCCGGGCGGGCAAAAAATCCCGCTGGCACAGCTCGCCCAAATTAAACTCATCGAAGCGCCCAACCAGATAAGCCATGAAAATGGCATGCGCCGGGTGGTGGTCGAATGCAATGTCAGGGGGAGAGACATAGGCAGCTTTATCGCCGAGGCCCAGGCAAAAACAGGACCCATCGAGAAGTCCCTCCCCAGCGGCTATTTTATTTCGTGGGGCGGCCAGTTTGAGAATCAAGCGAGAGCGATGAAGACGCTGTTGATCGTCGTGCCGATAGTTATATTCACCATATTCGTATTGCTCTTCTCTGCCTTTGGCTCTTTGAAGCCGGCGCTCCTGGTGATACTGAACCTTCCCTTTTCCTGGGTTGGAGGCATCGTGACGGTTTTGCTGTTCCAAATCACGTTGAGCGTCTCTGCTGTGGTCGGTTTCATTACCCTTTTCGGCATTGCAGTGGCAAACGGCACCGTTCTCGTCGCGTTCTTCATCCAGCTGCGCAAGGAAGGAGTTCCCCTGAAGGAGGCAATCGTCAGAGGCTGTGAGATACGCCTGCGCCCTCTGCTTCTGACGAGCCTGACGGCAATCCTCGGGCTGATTCCCGTATTGTGGGCAAGCGGCCCCGGCGCCGAGATACAGAAACCGCTCGCCGCAGTCGTCATGGGAGGGCTTGTTTCGTCGCTCTGCCTGACGTTGCTTGTACTGCCGACATTGTACGGTTGGTTTGAAGATGAGGAGAAGAAATGCACACAGCTCTTTAACTAGAGTATCGCAACTATCTTCTTTTTATGATGTTACAACAATTCGTTTGGCCGCCCTTGACAAACAGATCTTTTGAGGCTATACTCTATGCGAAATCCCTACGGGGTGCGACCCGTTGAGGAATTTCTTGAGCCAACAAATGAAAATCCTAGGGATCAAGTCTTCTTCCCGGCTCAGGCCAAGGGGAGAGTAGATCCCAAGTCAGGAAGCGACTCATAGAAACCTCATCAACGCCCTGCGTGGGGATTTCGATTTTTTTGGCAGGAACCCGTTCTAAAAACTGGAAAAGTTAAGGATTTTCCTGTACTGGAGAGAAATCAGGTCCCAGGACCGCCCGCAGTATTCCCCGAGCGTCACGTAATCGGAAAGATAGACAAAGAGAAATCCCAGGACCAGGACATTCGCCAGGTAAATAAAAATGGCCGAAAAGATGGCGCCGTTTTCTTTCACGTCTTCCTGCCCTTTGATAAGGACATACGCGGTCAAAATGAGATGAAACGCCCAGGTGAATCCCAGGATAAACCGGTAAATTTCAAAATACGGCTCCACTTTCCAGAATGCCTTTGCCGTTAAATAGGCCGCCATGGTCAAAACCGTATAGACGGGGAAAAAATACGGCGCCAGTGAAATGAAGACATTGGACTTGGAGACGGTGACACTGCCGCCGGAGCCGCCGGCGCGAAAGCTCAACACCTTGCCCCTAAACATCCAGGTCCAGATCGCGTGGGTAAATTCATGGCCGAAGACATAGGTCTTGATGGGGTTTTGCAGGATGCTATAGACAATGACATACGCGACAAAACCCGCAAAAAACCAGAATTGCTCCTTCAAAAAATTGAGATTGGAAAAATAGATGCGCCAGGCGGAAACAGTGACGCCCAGGCAGGCGGGCAGTAAAATGATTCCGATGACAAACTTGAGAAATCTGGAGAGGAGGCCTGGGCCCTCCTTTTTTTTACTTTGCGTTTCTGCGCGCCTAGCCCACATTTCTCACCTCACTTCGCCGCGAAAATGCAAAGATGCCTGTGGCCGCAGCGCGGGCACATACGCCGTTGCAGCAGAAGGGCGGTGAGAAATGTTGGCAAACAATGGACGGTGGCATGGGCAATGCTTTATTATAACAACTGATTATGACACGTCCATCTTCTACTCGACCGGCCACGATCACGGTGAAGTCATTAAGATTGCTTCGTCGCTCCACTCCTCGCAATGACGATAACCCTACGAGATTGCTTCGTCGCTGTGCACCTCGCAATGACGCAAAAAAAAACACTCGGTCAGCCGAAAAGGCCTTTGGGGATTTGATCCGTCTGATGGCGCGCCTGCGCGGACGCGCGGGCTGTCCATGGGACAGGAAGCAGAACCACCGCTCTCTCAAGACATATTTGATCGAGGAGACCTACGAAGTGATCGATGCCATCAACAGCGGCGATCCCTCGCGTCTGCGGGAGGAATTGGGAGATCTTTTGCTTCAAATCATCTTCCACGCACGCATGGCCCAGGAGGCCGGCACGTTTGACATCGAAGACATCATCCGCCACCTGGTACACAAGATGGTCGTGCGTCATCCTCACGTCTTTGGAAAGAAACGGATGCGGGATCCGGAAAAGGCGCTCAATCAATGGTACCGCATCAAACACAAGGAACAGAAGGCCCAGGGCGTGAAACTGTTCCTGTCCAACATCCCCAAGCACCTTCCCGCCCTGCAAAAAGCCCAAAAAGTCCAGCGCAAGGTCTCCTCCGTCGGCTTTGACTGGCCAACAACGGCGGGCGTCATGAAGAAGATCAAAGAGGAATTGCGGGAACTTCAGGAGGCAATGCGCGCGGGCAAGAAAGATTGCGTGTTTGAAGAAATCGGAGACCTTCTGTTTTCCGTCTCCAACCTTTCACGATTTCTCCACATGGACAGCGAGCAGGCCCTCCATCAGACCGTGGCAAAATTCACCCGCCGTTTTCACGGAGTCGAACGGGAACTGGCGCGCCGCGGAAAATCCATCGAAGACTCCGACCTTCGGGAGATGGATAAAATCTGGAATGAGCTGAAGAAGAAATAATCTCCATCGAGATCGCCACGCTCGACTATGTCTCGCTCGCGATGGCGAGGCGCGTCAATTTTGGCTAAAACCGAAGTCCGGAATGTTTGTCCGCCGGCGGCGGATAAACGTGGGAACGTCCAAATCCTCGCCGTTCACGATCGTCCCCTCCATCTTGGCAAACTGACCGCGGTCGTTGTGATTGAACTTGATCACGGTCTGCTCGTGTTTGATTTCCGGAACAACCGGCCTGAGTACTTTGATCACGGGGGCAGTATCCTCGATCTCCAGACCCGTGGCGATCAGGGTCACCAGCGCCCGGTCGTGATATTCCGGATCGATCGTCGCACCAAAGATGATGTGCGCTTCGTCGTGGGCGATTTCGTGGATGAGGCTCACGGCCTGATTCACTTCGTGCAGGGTGAGATCGGCCCCTCCCATCACGGAAAGCAGAATCCCCCTAGCCCCCTGAACCCCCTTTTTTTCAAACAAGGGGCTTCGCAGGGCCGCCTCGGCGGCCAGGACTGCCTTGTTGCGGCCTGTGCCTTCGCCAAATCCCAGGAGAGTGCCGCCCTTTTCGGCCAAGACCGTACGCACGTCAGCGAAATCCAGATTGATGAGCCCCGGCTTGATCAGGAGATTGCTAATGGACTGGATGGACTGGCTCAGGATGTCGTCGATCAGGTGAAACGCGCTCAACAGCGACGTCTCCGCCGTTGTATATTCCAACAGGCGGTCGTTGGGGATACAGATGATTGTGTCGCAATTCTCGCGCAGGATCTTGGTGCCCTCGTAGGCCTGCAAAGCCCGTTTGGAGCCTTCAAATGTGAATGGTTTGGTGATGACGGCGATCGTCAGAATGTCCATATCCCGCGCGATCTTGGCAATGACCGGGGTCGCACCCGTTCCGGTTCCGCCGCCGAATCCGGCGGTTAAAAACAGGATGTCAGTCCCCTTGATCGCCTGGGCGATTTGTTCGGTGCTCTCGATGGCCGCCTTCTTGCCGGTTTCCGGATTGGACCCCGCGCCGAGCCCCTTGGTGAGTTTTTCCCCGATTTGAAGCCGCTCGGGGGCCGAAGACATACGCAGGGCCTGGAGGTCGGTGTTCACGGCCAGAAAATCGACGCCCTTCAGTCGCGTCTGCAGCATGCGATTGACCGCGTTGGAACCACCGCCGCCCACGCCGATCACGCGAATCTTCACAAAATTCATGTTTTCATAGTCGAAATGGATCACGATGATTCTCCTGTGCTGTTTTGATAGTGCGTTGACCAATTACCGTCGAGATTGCCGCGTCCCGGCATGAAACGCGCCGGGACTCGCAATGACGTCTAAAATACCTCCCCGACCCACTCCCTCATCCTGCCCACTATCTTTTCAAAAATATTCCTCCCCCTAAACCGGCTGGTCCCGTTTTCCCGGCGGTGCTTGAATCCATACTGCACCAGCCCCACGCCCGTGGAATAAATGGGGCTGTCCAGAATATCGACCAGACCGCTGACGTTGGTCGGACGGCCGATCCGGACGGGTACGTCGAATATTTTGCGCGCCATTTCGTTCAACCCGACCAGGAGCGCCGTGCCGCCGGTGATCACGATGCCCGAGCCGATGAACTCCGAGATGTTGCTGCGCTTGAGCTGGTCCTTGATCAGGGTGAAGAGCTCTTCCATGCGCAGTTCGATCAGCTCCGCAAGAATTCGGCGGGGCATGTTGTTCGCCGCCCTGCCGACAATCCCGGGCACCACAAATTCCTCGCCTTCCTTCACCAAGGTACCCATGGCACAACCAAATTTCTTCTTAATTTCCTCCGCCTTTGAAACGGGAATTCTCAGGCCGATGGAGATGTCGTTGGTGAGGTGATCACCCCCGATGGAAAAGACGCTGGTGTGATGAATAACCCCGTTCACAAAACACACTACGTCTGTCGTCCCTCCCCCGATGTCCACCAACACGACCCCGTTCGCTTTTTCCTCGGGGGTCAGCACGGCAAGGCTCGACGCGAGGGGTTCCAGCACAATATCCTCCACCTCCAGACCCGCCCGGTTGATGCTCTTGATGATGTTTTGGGCCGAGGTGATCGCACCCGTCACCACATGGACTTCCGCTTCCAGCCTCACACCGGACATGCCCCGCGGGTCTTTGACACCGTCCTGGCCGTCCACAATGAATTGCTGGGGGATCGTGTGGATAACCTCCCGGTCCATGGGAATGGAAATGGCCTTGGCGGAATCCACCGCCCGCTGGACATCGTCTTCGGAAATTTCTCCCTTTTTACCCTGGACCGGAACCACGCCGCGGCTGTTCATGCCTGATATATGCCCGCCGGAAATTCCCGAGAACACCGAATGGATTTCCACATTGGCCATCTGCTCGGCCTCTTCCACCGCCTTGCCCACGGACTCCACTGTGCTCTCGATGTCCACGACAACGCCCTTGCGCAGGCCTTTGGATACCGTGGTCCCAATACCGATCACGCGGATTTCATCGTAGTCGTTGCTCTCCGCGACCACGGCGCAGATTTTCGTCGTCCCGATATCCAGCCCTACCACCACCTCCGGTTCCTTAGCCATTCTCCCCTGTCTCCTCTGTGTACGATGATTGTCCTAACAGTCTGCCAAATAAAAAATCAACATCTGCTATCGCGCAGCTTTTTTTGCGGTCTTATCTTTATCCGCCGCGCCGTTGGCGGCCTTCCCGTCCTTGGCCGGCGTTTTGGCATTGGCCTGTTTCGTCGTGACCACCACATCGTTGAACCTCAGGTCCACAACTTCCGCCGCAACCGATTTCTTCTGGAGGTCATCCAACACCGCCGTAAGCTGGCCAAACTTTTCCTGAATATCCGGGGCCTCCAGTCCGAAACCGAACCGGAACGAGACACCCTTACTCGTCTCGAACAGATAGCCGCCGGGAGCCGCCATGTCCACCCGGGTGATATCCAGGCAGGCCGCCAGAACGGTCGTGCGAAACGCCTTCAAAATCTGCAGTACCTCCATCAACGGTTCCGATCCTATCCGGTTGTCCACCACCTTGCTCTTGAGATCCACGCCGTCGATCAGAGTCCAGGACTTTGCCGCAAACTTGTCGCTCCATGTCAGGACCGTTCCCTCCGAGTCGATCAAATAATTTTTCCCGATGTTGATTTGAGCCACCGGTTCGCGTTCCTTGATTTCGATACACAGGGTCGCGGGCAAAATCCTTTTGACCACCGCGCTCTTGATATTGGGATGTTCCAACAACCTTTTTTGAACGTCCTTGATGGAACAACGCAGGATGTTTTCTCCCTTGGACACCCCGGACAATCCCATCACTTCCTGCACGGTCAGATACACCGGATCGGGAATGTCGATCGTCCGGATGGCATACAACGGATTGTCCGTGATAAACGCCCAGGACTGCCGGATGGTGGTGAACAGAATCCCCGCGGCAATCGCCAGAAACACGCCGATGACAAGCAGACGTGTCACCGTCCGGGGAGAATTTTCGGGACGCCACTTTGATTTTTGGGCAAAGCCGCCGACATTCAGGCTGACACCCTTGGCGTGCCTTTTCTTCCTGCCGCTTCCCAAACTGGTTAAAAATTTCATCGAGTCTCCGCCATGACTTTTTGCAGTCCCAGCATCATGATCTTTTCACACAACACATCAAATCCGATACCGGCCGCCTTCGCCGCCTTGGGCAGAAGACTGGTCTCGGTGAAGCCGGGAATCGTGTTGATCTCCAAGACAAACACCTTCCCGCAGCGATCCAAAATCACATCGACACGCCCAAGGTCTTCACATCCCGCGGACAAAAACGCCTGCCACGCGGCCGCCTGAACTTTGTCTGCCGTCCCTGCGTCCAGCGGCGCCGGCACCAGATAAGAGGTCTCACCGGGCGTGTACTTGGAATGGTAATCGTAGACACCGCTTTTGGGAACAATTTGAATGACGGGAAGAAGCGTATCTCCTAGAATGCCCACCGTCAATTCTTTCCCCTCCACAAAGGTCTCCACCAGGACCCTTGTTCCATATTCCAGCGCGACGGCAACCGCCCCCGCCAGATCATTTTTCTCTCGCACAATGGTCAATCCGATGCTGGATCCCTCCAACGCGGGTTTGACAACCACCGGCAGCCCCAGACGCACAAGGGTTGAGGGAGTACTCTCGTCCCACTTCTCCAGCACCTCAAACGGCGGGGTGGAAACCCCACGGGAAACAAAACGCTCCTTGGAACAAATCTTGTCCAGGGCCAGCGCGCTGGCCTTGGGCCCACAACCGGTGTACGGCAGGCCCAGCGCCTCACACTGCTGTTGGACCTGCCCGTCTTCTCCGAACCTTCCGTGCAGGGCGATGAACGCGACGTCCACGGAGGAGGGATCAAGATGATTTCCCAGTTCCGCGCTGGTCACGTCGATGGGAACAACTGCGTGGCCTCGCGACCGGAGTGCGGCGGCAATGGCCGTGCCGGACCGCAGGGAAATCTCCCTTTCGCTTGAAATGCCCCCCATCAAGACCGCAATACGAAACCTCTCTTCCGTCCCAAAACCGTGCCACCTGTTTTTCATGTAGATTCTTCTCCCATCACGATGACTTCGTTGTCCAGACGCACGCCCGTCTGACGGAACACTTCTCCCCGAACCTTGTGGATCAACGCCAGCACATCCGCCCCTCTGGCGCTGCCGTCATTCACGATAAAATTGGCGTGCCGGTCGGACACGCGGGCATCCCCCATGCGCAACCCCTTGAGCCCCAGCGAATCGATGATTTTCCCAGCGCTCACACCCTGCGAATTTTTGAACACGCAACCCGCGCTGCGGCCGGACGGCTGGGAATTGCGGCGAAGGGTCCAAAGTTCCTGGACGCGCGAACGGATCTGCTCCAACGGAATCCGTGAGCAATTGAATACCGCCTCCAGCACAATGGCCTCGTTTCGATTGCTCCATCTGCGATGTTCAAAACACATATCCCGCCGGCCCAGTTCCCGAACAAAACCCAGCGTGTCCATGACCGTCACCGCCTCGATGCAATCGGCAAAACAGTTCCCATGCGCCCCCGCATTCATCGCAACCCCCCCCCCGACGGTGCCGGGAATGCCGCAGAGGTATTCCATTCCACCCAGTTCTTCTTGTGTCAGCCTCTCAAGCAGGCGTGCATTGGCAACACCGGCACCGGCCCGGACTCGGGTCTGAACCACATGAATTTCACGAAACGCCCCGGAGCAAAGACTCAGAACAACACCGCGCACGCCTCCGTCCTGCACCAGCAAATTGCTGCCGTTGCCCAGGACAAACCACGGCCAGTGGTGTTCCCGGCAGAACGCAAGGACGGCGGACAAATCGTTTGCGTCCGCCGGTTCGACCCAAACGTCGGCGGGTCCGCCAATCCCCAGGGTCGTGTGACGGCTCATCGGCACATCGAATCGCACCGTTCCTTTCACGAGCGTCGTCAGGCGCTCGCACGCATCAACGGCCGGCCTTTCCCTAGTCAGGAGCATTCGGCAACCTCCGCAGCACAATGATTTTCTTTTGCCGCAAACAGATTGTCCTTGCCGTGCGGGAACGGATCGCACGGCGCCTTGCGGTCTAACAGGGCCTGCGTCATCAGCGGCGCAAATTTTTCGATATCTCCCGCGCCCATGCCCACGATGGTGTCGCCTGTCTCCGCATGGCACGCCAGTTCCGCGGCAATGCCGGAAAAATCGCCGGCCGTTCGCACGTTGCCGTGTCCCGCCTGCCGGATACGCTGGGCCAGGATCTCACTGCTCACGGCGTAGTGGTTGATTTCGCCAGCGGAATAAATGGGCGTCAGGATCACTTCGTCCGCGGCGGCAAAGGCCCGGGCAAAATCATTCACAAGATAATTCACGCGGCTGTAGCGATGGGGCTGAAAAACCACGACGAGCCTGCCGGCGCCGCTCCGGGCAAGAGCCTTCAGACTGGCCTGCACCTCGGTGGGATGGTGCGCATAATCGTCGATCACGCGCACCCCGCGGATGTCCGCCTTGATCTCCAGCCTCCGCATCGTCCCCTTGAACCGTTCCAGACCCTGCCGGATTGTTTCAAAATCGATTCCCCAATGCCGCGCCACTGCAACAGCCGCCAGAGAGTTCGACACGTTGTGGATTCCGGGAACACTCAAGGAAATTTCTCCCAGCCGCCGGTCCTTTTCATACACGTCGAAACGGTTGATGCCATAACTTTCCCGGACGTTGTCCGCCCAGACATCCGCCCGGCTTCCGACCTGGTACGAAACCCACGGCGCCGGAACACCGCGCGCCAGATCGGCCAAATTCTTGTCGCCCGCGCAATACGCCACACAGCCATTGGCATCCACGCGGCTGACAAAGGTTTGAAAAACCGACCGTATCTGCTCAAAATCCCTGTAGTAGCCCATGTGTTCTTCTTCCAAATTGGTCAGAACGGCGCAGTGGGGACTGAACAGCACCAGGCTTCCATCGCTTTCGTCGGCTTCAAAAACCATCACGGAATCTTTTCCGATGTGGGCATTGGACCCGACTTCCAAATCGATTCCCCCGCACGCCAGCGTGGCGTCGATGCCTCCCGACCGGAAGACCTGAAATACCATGCTGGTCGTTGTCGTCTTGCCGTGCATGCCGGCCACGGCCACGGAACGAAACTGAGCGGACAGTTCCGCAAGCAATTCCGCACGATGCTGCAGGCGGATTCCACCCGCCCGGGCAGCGATCATCTCCACATGATCCGGCTCGATCGCGGAGGACCACACCACAACATCCGCCCCATTCACGTTGTTTTTTGCATGGCCCAGAATCACCGGAATACCGGCCTTTTCCAGAAGGACAACGGTCTTGGAATGAACCTTTTCCGACCCGCCAACACGATGTCCCTGGCGGTGCAGAATTTGCGCCAGGGCACTCATGCCAATTCCGCCGATTCCGACAAAATGGTATCGCATGGGCCTTTTCATCCGACTATCCGGCACTCCCCGTTAGACATTCAGCCAGTTCCCCAGCGATGATCGCCGCGGCATCGCCCCTGTGCATTTTTTTTGCCGCCTCGCGCATGCGCTTCAACCGGATGGGGTCCCGGCAAAGGCTCTTGAGAACGGTCACAAACC
>CAZGMX010000041.1:16236-17564 GCA_964526865.1 uncultured Actinomycetota bacterium
GCCATTGGCGATGATTTCGGCAATGGTCGACGCCCCTGACCGGCTCACCACCACGTCGCACGCCCCGTAACACACGCCCATGCACTCCCGGTAGTCAAACACGGCCGCGCTCCAGCCCAGCCGGCGATAGGTCTCCTTCACCCGCGGCGCATCGGCGGCGCCCGTCAAATGAATCCATTGAAGCGCCCCGCGGAGATCCTCCATTTTTTCCAACGACTGCTCCGCCAGGGAATTCAAGAATGCCGCCCCCTGGCTCCCCCCCAGAATCAGCACTGTGAACTTCCCGCTGGCCAGCCCCAGTTCCCGGAGGGATTTTTCCCTGTCCTGGGCAAGGGCTGTGAGACGAACAGGATTTCCTGCCGGCACAAATTTTGCGGTCCCCAGGGCAGGCCAAAATTGACGCTCCATCCCAGGAACCGGCGTAAAAACAGCCTTGGCAAGCATCGACAACGCCACACTGGCCCTCCCCGCCACACAGTTCTGTTCCTGGACAAAGACGGGAATCCCAAGCCGGCGCGCCGCCAGGGCGGGGGCAATACACGCAAATCCGCCCAACGCGACCAGGGCCTGCGGTCTGAAATCCCGCAGGATGCGAACCGACTCCCTGTACCCCTGGACCGATTTTGACAGAAACACGCCCGGGGCCCTCAGGGAGGGAGGACATGAGGGAATGGGGCAAAACGAAAATCCGGTCGAACGCAGGATCCGCGCCTCGATCTCTTTTTCGGACGTTAAAAACAGGCACCGTGAATCCGCGTTGCCCTGGATAACGGCCCGCGCAACGGAGATCCCCGGATACAAGTGTCCTCCCGACCCCCCGCTGGCAAAGGCAATTTTCAAGGAGGGAAATTTCCCCACCCGCCATGCCGGCAGCCACCCGTCGCTTTGGAACGCGGCGGCGCCGGACCGCTTTGTCTGCGTCACACTCAATTTCATGTCATGAAGCCCCCATGAATACCAGATAATCCCGCTTGCTTCTCGCCCGCGCCAAAGAATGGACCGCAGCCGAGTGTTTGGCGATGTTCAACAGAACGCCGATACTCATCAAATTGATGAGGAGGCTCGATCCGCCAAAACTAATAAACGGCAGGGGGAGCCCCTTGGTCGGCATGGACCCGGTCACGACCCCGATGTTGATGATCGCCTGCAGACAAATCATCGACACGATCCCGCTGGCCAAAAGACAGCCGAATAGATCCACCGCCCGGAGCGCGACACGCAGATCAGCGACAAGCCCAAACAGGTGGACGAATTCGTCAACACCTGGAGCATCGATGGCTTCCGCGAGGATGGGCAGACCACCGCCGAGATGGGCTGGGGTACGCACG
>CAZGMX010000041.1:17574-18748 GCA_964526865.1 uncultured Actinomycetota bacterium
AGATCCACCGCCCGGAGCGCGATCCGGATCCCCAGGATCAGGAACAACAGGAACAACACGCAGATGGCAAGCGTTCCCATCAGTCCCATTTCTTCTCCGATGATCGAAAAGATAAAGTCGGTGTGGGCCTCCGGCAGATAAAACAGCTTTTGCCTGCTTTGGCCGAGACCCAAACCGTACAGGCCGCCGGACCCCAGGGCGATGAACGACTGGATGATCTGAAAACCGATCCCCTGGGGGTCCTCCCACGGATTCAGGAACGCTAGGATCCGGCGCCGCCGGTACGGCACTCGAAAAATAAAAAAGTACAGGGCGGGCAAAGCCGCCAGAAAGGATGCGCCCAAAAACGCCAGGCGGACACGTCCCAAAAAAAACAAGATGACAGAGACCATACCGATCGCAATCACCGTCCCCAAATCCGGCTGTAACATGATCAAGCCCAGTGTCACCCCCAGCACGGCCGCAGGCGGCAAAAAACCTTTTCGAAAATTGCCAACCACATCCTGCTTGCGCGACAAAAAATCCGACAAAAAGACGATCAGGGAAAATTTTGCCAGTTCCGACACCTGAAAGGACAGCGGGCCGATCGCGATCCACCGTTTGGCGCCGCCGGCGGCCTTGGCAAAGGGCGGCACCAGGACACACACCAGCAAAATGAGCGCCGCGGGCATCATCCACCGGCTCCACCGGGAAAGGAGGTGATAATCCAGCCGCAGCATCACCAGGAAGCCAGACAAGCCGATGACACACCACAGGAGCTGACGGTAGAGAAAATGGTAGTCGTTGTGAAATTTGTCCTGCGCGTAGATGGCGCTGGTGCTATAGATCATCACCACACCGATCCCCATCAACGTCAGGACAACCAACAGCAGTCCCACCCGTTCCAGCCAGTTTCGTTTCGTCGCCATCGGAATTCCTTATCCCCGGTATCCCCGGTAAAATTATTTTCCCTCTCCGTACACGGCCCGTTCGGTGGGCAATCCCGCAGTGCCCGACGTCCCGCCGCCTGAGGAATCGGCAATGGTTGCATCGCTCAACGAAACCGTCGAGTATTGCCGGGACGGATTCGACGTGCATCCCCCCAAGAGGCCCCAAATCAGCGTGATCAGCGCCAGAGTGACCATGAGTTCAAGGAAAAAGCTGATGTCGGCCTCACGAAATCTCCTCTCGGAGC
>CAZGMX010000042.1:0-4197 GCA_964526865.1 uncultured Actinomycetota bacterium
GGTCTTGATAATTGAGGACCTTCCGGGCGGCTCCGGGACCAAACATTTTTTCCATTACATCCGCATGGGCACGGACGACTCGCTCATACGTTCCGGCCCGTTTGCCTTCCCGATTTTTGTTAACAATATCCAGCAATTGTTCGGACGACATATCCTCCAGAAAAGCCCCGTGGCAGTGGGTCAGCTTGTCCTCCGGCGCCAAACCAAGGATTTGCACCGCCCACGCGAGCATGTGTGCTTCCCTCGGATTATATCCCTTGCGCACGAGCTGTTCCTCAAATCCCTCGTGAAAAATCACCTCTTCCAGCCAGGCCCGCACTTTCCCGGCCTTTCGCACAGACTCCGGCGTGGGCCGCATGACAATCACCAATGGGCTTGTCTCATCTCCCTGTTTCTCCCGAAAACGCCATGCCACCACACCGGCCGGAAGATCTGGTACCCGGAGAACCTTTGCCGCAAAAAAGATGTGTTCGCGCCGGCCCCGGATGCCTCGCATTTCAACGGGATATATCTCCGGCTCCCCCAGTTCGCGGGCCTGCCGGCGCCATGCCGTCTCCCCCGCCTTCAATTCCCGCAATGTCTGCGCAGAAAGCGGCGGCCCCATGATCCGCAGAGCTCCGGAAGGTTCCGCCGCCATCGCCGCATGGCCGGCATTCATCATCAGCGCGGTAGATGAACCTTGACTGCTTTCCTTGTCCAATGTATCCCCCACGTCCTGCCCCTGGCTGGCTTCCAACTGCTGCCCGATCTCTTTTGCCTTGGACTCCGGCGCCAGGGCATAGATCGGCGGCGGGCACAAGAGAGCAAGCGCCAGAAGACAGCAGACCACGCGAAATCGGCCCCTTGCCCCGCCGCAACTTACAAATAATAAATGGGGACGGTTCCTATTATTTTTCATAAGTGCCCTGATACGAACGCATCTGTGCCAAGCGCACGGTCCTGCCGCGCACCTGGTTCCACAATTTTCTTGAATACACGCAGTAATCAGCCATATGCCTCCCCCTTATTTCCCATCAAAGCGATTGCCCTACGCTTTGGAGTACTCGTAACTGTTCTTCACAATTCAAGAATCTCAGATACTGCGGACTTTTTTCGTCGGGACCTAAATCCGCTATCTCTCGTTTTAATTCATCGCGCATCCTTTGAACCTTAATCAATGCGATGTTATACGACTCAGCATGGATTGTTTCAGTGGGAATACCGCGCCGCCGCCTCCTTTCCATTTCTGCATCTATTACCGTCTGTTCGTAGTATTCCTCATCTCTACCGCCCGCCATTACTTGCTCTTCTATCTGCGCCATAAATCTAAAAATGTTCCCCTTTATTGTCCATACACTATCGCCGGCCAAACTGCCCAGTGGTGCAAGCTTCCTCCAAAGACCACTGCAATCGGGCGCTATAGTGCGATCAGCCCAAAGTGTCACACCCAACACATCTCTTCGCTCCCATTTATGTGACGCAAGGCCTGCTTTTGAAATAACTCCCGGCTTTGGCAGCCTGATCTTGGAATTGCCTGCGAAGATTCCCATGGCATTTCCATCGCAGGCCAAGTACTGCCATTCTTTGTATATTTTGCCGAATCTTTCAGCCCCCACGGCCTTTTCCACTTCGCTCAATGCTTTTTTTGTTTCTTCTTCATTCTCGCTATGATAGGCAATCTTGAGATTATTAATGAGCGGCGCCGTGTTTCATGTGTGCACAATCCTGCTTGTATACTGTGTCCTTCCCACGGGCATAAATAGATTGACACTGAGCACAATATCTATTTTTCCTTCATGTTTCTTGGACAATATATTCAGCCGGTTCAAAATATCATCCAGCCTGGCTTCACTGACACCAAAACCCGAAGTGACTATAATCACGGGAGCCCCTGTGCGAACAATCAGTTCAACGACATCCACAATATCCTTGTCTCCATCCCTGTAAGTGAGCGGCTCACTATACGTGATGGAAAGTCTTGCCCTCGATGTAACTGGAAATCGGATCCTCTTATTTTTAATCAGATTGGCCAGGTCAAAATAGCCCAGTTTTCCTTTGTGCGGATGACCCGCATTGCAATGCAGGCAATTATTGGGACATCTGTCTTCCAGGGCAATCCCCCTAACCAATAACGAATTATCAAGCTGGTCTAAATTCTGCGCTTGCGGCGCCCTGTTTTCAGACAGTTCAACAACAAGCTTCTGATAAAGCTCTGCCCGAGATCCCTCCAATACATCACAAACCTGCCCAAAATCCCATTCGTCACTTTCTGGCAGATTCTCAATCACATACATATATGTTTTAAGAAAGTCTGAGAAGTATTCCTCCGCTTCCTTACTGTCATCCACACCGCTTACACTATCCACATAATATCCGTACTCGCATAACAATATGTAGACGCGCTCAAAGACATCATCCAATTTTTCTCTCTGGGGCTGGGTCAGCCGTTTATAATATTCTGAAAATCTCTCCGCAATAGACGCATCACGGCCGCAAATACCCGCGATCCTTTGAACAATATCCACACCCTTTGGCTTTCTCTCAAACGCGCTTCGCGGGGCAAGGCACTGCCCTTGGCACGGGACAGCCTGTACCGGGCATTGGATAATCAGCCATGCTGAAATGAGACAGACCAGCATCTTGCTTGGTATTCCAATATATTGAGGATTCGGATTCATATCTTTAACTTATCTCTCCCCTCGATTCGTGCCCAACTGTTGCATACGCCTCTAACGCGCGCCAAAAAATGCGGCCGCTGTTTCCTGCCTGTGGCCATCACGCCGCATGCTGTGTCTCCTTGTCCTGGTCCAAACCGCCCTGCAAATCTCTCCTCCTGCCGCCGGGACCCGCTTCAGATTCCGCGCGCACAACTCTCTCCCGGATTCCGGCGACATAACCGGCAGGCGCCTGGGTGACAACCGGGATATGGATTCCCGAATGATGGAAATATCTCGCCGTGAGCGCGCCGCCGGCCTTGGCCTGAATCGTCGAACGCGTAATCTCAACAAAATCCTGCCTCCCTCCCCCGAGTTTGAGCGCGAATTCCCTCAGCAAATCTTTTATGTCGTGCCGGTAATCATCGGCGCGCGGGCCTTGAACACTCTCCGTGAATATCTGCGGTCTATTTTCGCTGGACGCCAGAAATACCCTTCTGTAGCCAATGGGTTTTCTTGTGACGGGATCTTCCACAACGACATAAATTGTGCCGATGTCCAGCAGACATTCAAAGATCGTGCCGGCATCGGCGCCTGTGGCGATGCAGCTTCCCACGCGGTTTCCCAATAAGGAATCCTTGCCGGGTAGCCTTCTCCAAAAACCGACCCGGCAGCGCCTGCCCTCTTTGTCATTTAGACTGGACAGCCTGTCGCCCACTGCCTCTTGCGGTCTGAGCAGGACATCAATGTCAAGCCCCAATCTTTGGGCTTCTGCCAAGACCGCTAAATTGTGTCCCTGTATCTTTGCGATGATTTCTCGCTCTTGCTGTGTAAACTCGGATAAATTCAGTTGAGCGAATCTGTCGGGATAGATCAAGGCCTCAAATCTGCCCTCCAAAACCAGGCGAAACATGAGTTCAAAGAACGGCCTGTTCTTCGGATCCCATCTTCTCCTGGCAGAAAATAATTCTCTCAAATCACTCAAATCCCACTGCTCCAGCACGGCCGCCGCATTTTCCGTTTTTGAGACATCAATAGCGATACCGAGGCCTGATGCAATAGTTGTTACAATCCTTATCCCCAAAACCTGGAGAATCCCGCTCTCCTCCACAGATGCGGCAATATCTTGTTCAAACTCCGCGGGGCTTAATCCCAATTGCTCGTACGCCGCGGCAAACTCGGCCAGTCGCCGCCAGAATGCGGGCCGGTCGCCAAGGCCTTGCCCTGCTTCGGAACTGGCAAGAGTTCTCAATGCATGGATTTGCGCCTCGGTTGCTTTGCCATAAATGGCCAAGGTGTCTGCCCATAAAGACAACTCCCCCCTCTGTAGATAGTGGTCCATCATCCGGCCGGCCAGGCCGCCCGAAACAAACTGCAGATTGGCTATGCCGAGTCCGATGTTATATTCCATATCATGCATGTCTATGCGTTGTTCGTCGTTGGCCGCCAGGCGGGCGGCTGCGTTCATTTTTTCAAACACGTCCTTTGTTTGCGGCAGAAGCCGGTCGAAATCCTCTTGCGGCATACCATGCGCGGCCTGTAACTGCCTGAGTTTCATCAGAAA
>CAZGMX010000042.1:4207-11899 GCA_964526865.1 uncultured Actinomycetota bacterium
GGACTTCCCGCGTCGCGCGCCACAGCCTCCTGACGGCTCATGTAATCACTATCCGCGGCGATAAAGTTTCTCTCCATGGCATGGAGGATCGTGTTTGTGTAGAGGTCCCTGCGCATCATCTTCCTGATGTTTTCTATGGCTTCCTCGAATTTCTTTTGGGCGGAATTCTGGTCCATAAGGCCTTTCTCTTCGGCCGCAATAACGACATTGGCATATTCCTCCCAAAGTTTTTCCTTTTTGAGTTTTTCCAAATGGATATCCAATTCATCCTTCGTGACAAAATCTCTCTCTATGGCTTTCACAAGGGTTTCGGCGTAGAGACATGGCATCTCCTGTTGAAGATTCTTCAAAGCCTCTGCAACACACTCATGCGCCAAACCCCGGTCTATATAGCCTTTCTGTTCCGCCTTAAATATGTTTGCGGCGTATAAGCCGCACCAATACGGCCTCTTGAATTCTTCCAAGTAATAATTCAGCACACTGCTGGATATCAAGTCTTTATCTATGGCACCCATCAGCACCTCGCCGTACGAATCCGGCAATTTACCTTTGAGGTTTTCCAATGCCTCGGCGGCTCCTTCTCTCGCGGCGTCTTGCCCGATAAAATTCTCCTCCCTGGCCTTGAATAGAACCCCGGCGTAAAACGTCCACTTTTCTGCTTCTTTGAGAATCCCCAGATATGAATTGACCTGCGCTGAAGTGATCAGGTCTCTTTCCATGGCCTGAATAAGCTTTCCGGAAAAAAGGTCCCAGCGCGGTATTTCTCTCAATCTCTCCAGGGCGTCAGCAAGTCCTCTCTCTGCGGAATCCCTGTCTACGAGGTCTTTCTCTTTGGCCTTAAACAGGGCGTCGGCATAGCGGCTCCATTTTTCTGCATTTCTGAGATCATCCAAGTGGCGTCCAAGTTCATGGGAAGTGATCAGATCTCTTTCCATGGCTCCGATAAGCCTTTCGGCATAGGAGTCCCACTGCCCGCCTTTGAGATTTTCCAATGCCTCGGCAGTTCCTCTTTTTGCCGCGTCCAGGTCCATAAAACCCTTCGCCCTGGCCGTAAAAATGGCATCGGCCCAGCGATCCCATTTCTGAGCGCCCTTGAGGTTGGCCAGGTGAGGATTCAGCTCATCCATGGTCGTAACAAGATCTATCTCCATGGCCTTGATGAGTGTATCGGCGTAGGGATTCCATACCTGCGTATTTTTGAGGCCTTCCATGGCCACAGTAATTTTTTCTTTAGCGCAGACACGGTCCACCAAGCCCCCCTGGGCGGCGCCAAGAATTGCATTGGCATAATCTTCCCACAGACGGGCCTTTTCAAGATTTTCCAGAATCGCGGCAATTTTTCTTTTTGCCGAATCCTGATCAATGAGATTTTTCTCCCGGGCTTTGAAAAGAATATCGGCGCACATAGCCCACTCTTTTGCGTCTTTGAGGTTTTCCAGGGCCTGCGCAACAAGCAGATAGTTTGATGTTGACCGCTGTGCCGCAGACTGCTCCGTTGACCGCTCATCAAGTGCAGGCGGCTCATTTTTCTGAAACACGGACGGCGGGGCAAGGGCGTGGATCGGCGGCGGGTACACCAGCGCAAGGGCAAGGAGAATGCAAAAAATGGTGCCCGACCTCCCAAGTATTCGTGGCGGGCTCTGCGATCCCGAATTAAATTGGGTAACGTCGTGTGTCCCTCTTTTACAGGCTGCTCTCAAGGAGCTCCTCCTTCTTGCGGGCGGCGTCAAACGGCATGGGCATCGCCGCCGCCGCAGAATAGGCCGGGGCCAACGTGGCCGGCGGCTGTTCGCCCTCTGCCGCGGCCTGGCCTTCCGCCGCCTCGGGCAGCACCAGACCAATCGCCGGTCCCAGGTCCCCCCAATCCAGCATCTTTCCCTGCGCGCTCACCTTGAGCAGGGAGAGCCGCAGAAGAACCTGCCCCAGCATTTCGATCGTGGGCTTTTCCGGCAGGATGATATATTTTTTGAACTCCTTAACGTTTTTTCCATGCTCGCCGACCCCGATGGCAATCACGTCGATTCCCAGGGCATGCGCCTTTTCGGCATATTCCGCCACCAGCGCCGCGTCGTCGTAATCCTGGCCGTCTGAAATCAATAAATGCAATTTGTTCTTCAGCGGAACGTTTTCATACATCTTGATGATTTCGGAGAGCGTCTGCACACCGTAAATCCCGCCGTTTTTTGCCTTGATACTTTCCACGCATTGGATCAAATCCCCCTCCGCGCAGAGCGTTGCAAAATCGATTTTGTGTTCAAAGCGGTCTCCCGTTTCGCTGTAGGAATAATCCACATGGTTGTTACCCTTGGCTGAGGCGCGTGACATATGAAATGCCGCCAGGTAGAATTTCACCATCTCCCGTACCTGGTTTATAACTCCACCCATACTGCCGCTGTTGTCCACCGTCACGCCGCAGGCAAGTTCCGCGTCCTGGGGGATGACAAGTTCCCGGATGAAGCAATCCATCAAATTCTGCGCGTCCCGCTGGGGGTCAATCCGCTCGCCGCTGTCGTCAAAGCGGGGATGTCTCTCGGGATCTCCCGCCCAAATCGCCAAAAATGCGTCGGCCAAAGGACGTATCTGTGGCGCCATCTGGTCCAGCCACGTTTCCAGCGCACTGGCCCGCGCAACCTCCCCATCCTGCGCATACATGTCGGAACCATCTTCTTTTTCGGGCTCTTTTTTGGGCGCACGTCCTCCCTTTTCAGGAGTCGGCTTGGGCACCTCCTCTTCTTCCTCTTCCGTCTTCTGTTTGCTGGCCTCGCTTCCTCCCTCCTCCACCTGATCTTTTCCTTCTTCCTGCTCAATATCGATTTGAACGTTTGTTCCCGGAGGCTGGGAATCATCCACCTTCGTATCAATCTGTCCGTCAAACCCACGGGACAATTCCACGATAGGATCGCCCGACTTTGCTCCCGGAGGAATTAGGTACGCTCCTTTTTGGCCGCTCTCCAGATATTCCGAGTGATCGTAAAGCCAACGGGCGATATTGTTCAGTTCCCTGTCATTCAATTTTTCGATGAGGGCCATTGCGGCCTTAATTCCTGCTTCCTCAAACTCGTCAGAAATTTCCGTGAACGTTTCAGACAGGTCGTTTAATTGAGTCAACCGGATGGCCAGGCCGTTAAAAATCCCCTTTACCGCCTGCGTGTAATAGCAGTCGATGTCCCGCACTCTGGTCAGCCACGGAAGCAGGCGCTCCTTCAAATAATCCATGGGGTCCTGGGCATACATCAGCGGGGCCAGCATGGCATTCATCTCGATATTTACCGGGACCCGCTGTTCCCTTTGGTCCTTCAGATGGGCCAGCTCATGATATGTCGTCCAGCGGACTTCGCGTAAAGACGTGTTCTTGCTCAAATCAACGACGGGGAATTCCCTGTCGGAAAATCCCAGCTTGGAGGAGTTTTCCAACCCATTGCCCGGCTGGATCAACACAGCGGCTTCCCCGTCCTTCCATCCCGGCTCATCGATGCCGATTCTGTCTTCAATTCGATTGGGATATAAATGGATGAACCACCGTCCCGGCCTGCTCTTGGGCCTGGACATTTTGCACACCCAAAAGTTCCGCACGCCGGCGTGAATGAAGAACGCCCGCAAGTCCAGGAGATTCGTATTGATGATGTCGAAATCCTGGCGCGCATACCTGTATTCGGTCTGGATTGCCAGGATGTGCCGGGCAATTGTTGACGCCTCAGCATCCGGCTCCATGATTTCCGGCTCCAGAATTTCCGATATCTGCCGGGCAGCCTCCAGCACCAAATCGTTCAAGTTTGCGCCGTCCTTGTTGGAAAGCGCCAGAAAATACTCCGGCAGGATTTCCTGGACAAACAGCCGCACGCATCCCTCATTGGCCGCTTCCGCCTTCGCTTCATCCTCCGGGGCCACGTAGTCGAGAATCGAATTGAGTTTTGCGCGGATCGCCTTCTTGTCGTAATTGACCGACATATGCTGAAGGGTGGGTTCCGGCGGCTGTCCGGCACGTTTGCGTTTTTCTTTCTCCTGGCGAGCCCTCTGTCTTGCGCTCTCTGTCAGGGTCTCCAGTTCTTTTTGCGCCTGGATCGGGACAGGCTTGATGACGTACGGCGGAATCTTCTCTTGCAGAATTTCCGAGGTTGCCTTTTCTTCTGACGGCGGCCTCTCCTCCCTTGCCATTCGGGTACCCAGGCCAATTTTTCGGTCGTGCAGGGAGCGCAGAATGGCAAAGACATCGTCGTCGCTGAAGAGATCCGGATTGGGCATCCAGACCTTGACGGCGTCCTCCAGCAGAACCTTTCCGATGGGAGAGCGGCCGGAATAATCCTCCGGCGGATTGAGCGTCAGGAGCACCATCACCTCGTCGTCCACCTTCACGTCGAAGCACTTGCCCGCGTATTCCACGCTAAACTGCCTTTCCCCCCGGAACAAAGGCGCCAGCGCATACAAGACATCCGCGTTGCACGTGGCCTCGTCGATCACCAGAATCTTCTTCTGACTCTTGTCCCAGCCTGCCAGATGTTTGAAATCCTCCTCTTTGGGGATATCTTCTTCGCCCTTGTCCGGCCGTTCTCTCACCCGGCCCAGCCGCTGAAGAAATTCTTTGAACCCGATTTCAAAGCCGCCCTTTTGGGCGTTCATCCGCAATTCCACCGTGCAGTCACTCACTCGCAGTTCTTCGTGCGAGTTCAAAATAAACATGGGAACTCCCAACACCCTGGCCAAATTTTTGGCCAGCGTGGTCTTGGCCGCGCTGGTGTCCCCCATGGCACTGACCACTTTCGACAGGCGCGCAAATCCCTGTGCATCGACCGTGCCCCTCCACGAGCGCAAATACAGGCCCACGATCCGGTTCACGGCATCCACATAGTGCATGAATTCTCCCGATCCCACTTCCTCCGGCGGGAGCGCCAGATTCTTGTCCAGCCCCTGCCCCCACGCGATGGGCTCGCCCCCCACGCTGTCCAGAAGATTCACTTCCAGAACAATGGTGTCCGGCGCAGTCTTGGTGAACCTCAGCCCCTTGGACAGAGATCCTTCCATCTGTTTGACGGGAATGGTGTATTCGTTACCCGGCGTAATCACTTTCAATGAGCCGTCTTTCTTGCGAACGATACTGATCCCGTTTGGAAACATTTGCTCGGCCCCTTCCTGCGCGGGGATTTGCGCTGCCTCCAGCGCATGCCATTTGCGATCGATCGCGCTCAGTTCCTTGTTGAGCGCGGCCAATTTTTCCTCGTCCAGCCCCGCCGCGTTCTTGAACACGCCGTCCAGCAAAACCTCTTCACAGAAACGGGTCACGTCGCTGCGGTCTCCCACCTTGACCGCTTCGTCCACCCCGGATCCAAAGAGCAACAGGGCGCATTTGACCACCCATTCCCACTCATACTCCCGCTGGACATGGTTGGCAAAATCCTTTTCCTTTTCCCGCGCGATCAGTTCCGCCAGAAAAAGCGCGTCTTTAATATTGAAGCCGTATTTGTATTTGAATCCCCGCCCCTGGTCCCTCTTGTACATCGCCTTGACAATTTCCCTGATCCAGCCGGCCTCCCTGTCCGTCACGCTGGGATATTTTTGCTGAATCAACCGCTTCAACTCCTCTGGGGCATTGACGCCGCTGACGCCGACGGAATGGAACCGGTTCAAAAAGGCCGAGGTAAAGTCCGCGGGGCTCTGCGTGGGCATAATGCCCACGATGTGCACGGTAGGAGGCAGGATATACGTCTCCAGATTACCGTCGTCGTCCTCCAGATCGATTTCACCCGTCAGGAAAAAGTCGTTGAACTGCGTGCGCACCTTTTCCTGGATGACGTCGATCATGTTCAATGCAAGGACCTTGTGAT
Source organism: uncultured Actinomycetota bacterium (assembly GCA_964526865.1). GTDB lineage: Bacteria > Auribacterota > Ancaeobacteria > Ancaeobacterales > CAZGMX01 > CAZGMX01. The sequence continues at coordinate 10,027 of CAZGMX010000042.1, forward strand.
TTTCCGGATCCCACGTCCCTCCCTCTTTTTTCACCAGATACCGCGACAAAAATCCAAGCGCGTAATGGTTCTTCTTTCCGGACTCGGCCTGCTTTTTGATTCCTCGCTCGTCCAGCTTCTCAAAAACCGGCAGGGGCGAACCCTTCATGTGCATGGACGACGTCTGGGGCGTCCCGTCCAGGATGTGCAATTCGTAATTGAGCGTATGGCACATTTGTTTGACCACATTGATATCGGCGCCATCCTCCGTCCGGATCATCGTCGCGGACGGTTTGCCAAGCTGTTGGGTGGAAATGGACAACATGAGATTTTTCAGCTCCATCATCTGGCTTGCCAGCCCCGGCTGGTCCGGCTGCCCGTCCCGGCCTTTCCAGCCGCTGATATTCTGAAATTCTCCCGCTTGGGGGACGTAGTGCCTGTTGGTTCTGCTTTTGGGAATCTGGATACCTCCGATCCTCCCGGCATCGTCAAAATCCAGATCTGAGAGCCACTTGTCTTTCAGGGCATCCAGGTCATTTCCAAAAACGGCCTGTACTTGTCCCCACGCCTCGTTCAAGGCAACCATATTTCCGTACTGTGCCAGATAATTCAGCATCAGCCCCTGGAAGAGCGCATCCTTCTCGCTTGAGCCTTGGCCCATCAGCAACTCGATCATCTGGACCCACCGGATCAGCTCCCGGTTGGTAGCCGCCTGCTGGCTCGGAAATTCCGGCCGCTTTCGGGCCGACGTGTCTTTCTGGAACTGGATCATGCGCTTGTGAAAGTCGATCATCTTTTGTTTGTGCGCGATCTGCTTGCCGTCCAGGTAGTGATCGATCAACCGCAAGAAGTCCGGATCCGAGAACTGGTCGCTGACCCAGACTTTTTGGCCCGTGTGGTCGATCTCCACGGGGATGTCCTTGCGGGCCGAAGTCACGTCCGCCGGATTCTGCGAGATGACCACCTTGAAATTTTTGTTTTTCGCGAGGGAGACCAGGCCTTCTCCCTCCACAACAACTTCCAGCGAATCGCTGTGCGCCAGGTGGACCAGCCACGCGATCACGCCCATCGCCTGCGTGCCGATCGCCCCTTCGTCCATGACAAACACGCCGCCGTTTTCATAGAGCCGCAGGAAATCCAGGATGAACCTGTTATCTCTTTTGGGATCGCGCGCCGCCGTCATGGCGTAGCTGCCCGCGCCCTTGCGGACAATCCTGCCGGTGAAGTCCGTCAAATCCACGTCCGTGTACATGGAAAAGCGCTTGACGTCCCAGCCCAGGCGCTTGGCCGTGTCCTCGGCCATGGCCGTCTTGCCCGCGCCGGGATATCCCTCCAAAATGGAAATCGGGGACTTCTGGAAACCCAGAAGCATGGAGCGCTCCGCGTCGATCAGGCGGTCCAGCGGGGCAAGATATGTGTGCGCGGTTGCCTCATCCGCACTCTGATATTTCGTTTCAAAATATGCGCCGCCCATCTCCAGCCAGACGACGCCATCCCTCTCCACAAAATCGGTGGTCTTTGGATAATCCGCCGGCTCCATCGCCCGGCGAAATTCGTCTCTCAGCCCTAGACACAATAGAGAGTACCCTTCCGTATGAACCGCCTGAAGCACCTGCTCACGGGTCATTGTTTTCCAGTCCGCAGACACCGCGTTGAGGCGGTCCAGGAACCGCTCGACGTCGTGGATGCTGAACCGGTTGTGCTGATAGAGACGCTTGTCGCATTGCGCCTGATATTGGGCGTTCACCTTCGTCAGATAATCGGCAATTTCTTTGGCATAGGGCACGATGTCCTTTCGGGCAAAATTGGCCCGAATAGAAGCTTCCACAGTCGTCTGCAATCCCTGCGGGGTGAACACATCATCCAGCGAAATGTTCATGAACCGGGAAAGTTC
>CAZGMX010000042.1:11909-18439 GCA_964526865.1 uncultured Actinomycetota bacterium
GGAGTGAAACCCGCGTGGTCGCGGGCTGAAGCAGCGCCGACCCCGCCCGGGCGGGGCTCATCGGCATTTTTTGGGCGCAGTGACCGATCGCGATCACGCGGAGGTTGGACGGCATCGTGGTGTAAAACCAGCTGGCAAAAGCAAAGGATTGTTCCTCTGTCCATTGGGCCGGCGGGCCGCGTTCCAAAATCGGCTCCAGACACGGATCCAGCCGTTTTTTCTCTTTCTGATCCCGCAATAGTTCCATCCACTTGGCCAAATTCGGCTCCAACTGCCCCTTTGTTTTCAAATCCGCAATCAGTTGGGCCGCCACCTCCCGGGTGATGATCTCCGGCCCCACCTCCAGCCGGCCCTCCTGCAGGACCTTGTTGAGCAAGACCGCGGTCTCTGGAGCCAGACGATGGTAGTCATCCAGCATGGCGATGTGATTTTTTTCCGGCTCCAGCCGCGCGTTCTCAATCAGCCGCAGAAGAATTCCCAGACCCATCTTGAGATTGGGCCGCCATTCCTTGAGGGCCTCGTCCCAGACGCCCTCCATGGCGGCCGGCACCGCCGCAGGAACAATCTGCCCCAGCATGTGCGACGGCCGCGTGAACATGCTGGCAGGCACGTAGTGCAATTGGCACTCTTCTTTTCTCTTCTCATAATGGCCCCGCACGATGTCCGCGGCGTCATGCACCGCGGAGGAATAGACCAGCAAATGGTCCCGGCCCTTGGTCAGGGCCCGGTCCAGGGTATCCAGCGCGGTTTGGCCGCTGGGCCCTTCAAAGCCCATCGCATGATCGATCAGGGCTCTGGCCCGCTGTTGATCCACTCTGTCTTTCCACATGATGATCCAGCTGTCTTCCAGCACCTTTCTCAAAACCTGCCTTGGGTCTGCACCCGGAGCATTGGCGGCCTCGGCATAAAGACGGACGGCGCGCTGTAATTCCCGCATCGTCAGCACCTGTTCCGTCGAACGGAGTTTTTTGCCGGCCAGCGCCTGCTGAAGAGCGCACCACGCATTTGTCAGCCGCGGGATGGTGTCATCCTGATATTGTGTGATGTCCGGAACGGCGTAGCGCCGGAACAACTGACGGATAAGATTTTCTGTCTCCGAATGGATTTCGGCCTGATATGCGGAGTCTGTTGAGCGATAGTCATATCCCATCCAATAACCCGTCGTCAGCCCCCGCAGGCCGGGCGGCACGGGCGAGCGAGCGCTGAAGTCGTCCGGATTCATGTCGGCGATGTACAGATTGTCCGGCGGAAGCGGGGTCCGGAAAAAGTCCTCGCTGTCCGGGTCCGGATATTCGCTCAAAAGCCTTTCCGGGTCTCCCTTGATAATGGGGTAATACCACCAGAAAAGTCCCTGGCCCCGGTTGGTGTTCAGTTCGCTGTTGATCACGATGGTATTGCCGTTTTTCAGGGCTTTCAGCATCTCTGTGTTCTGATTCAGATAATAGCGGCGGTACGCATCCACAAAAATTCCGCCCCGGAAATCTTTGACATCCTTGTCAAAATAGACCGTGTTCGTCACCTTGCCCTTGCCAAAGATGTCCGCCAGCTTTTCGGACAGATAGGTCTTTCCTTCCCCGGACAACCCCTCCAGACGGACAAACTGGCCTTTGCCGTATTTCATCGCCCGGACCAACTGGCCGAAGATCATCTTGTCCTGTTTGCGCAGGATGAGGTCATTGCAGTCCTGGAACAGCAGATCCGGGTCGTCCGCCAGACCGGGATTTTTTTGAAGGAATTGTTTCAGGACATCGCCCGCCTCCATGGACACGCCGTTGGCCTTCACAAAATAGGTCTCGCCGCTTTGGACCACCTGGATGTCCGGCTCGGCAAACTCATCGTGCCAGACTGCGCCGCACAACGCCTTGAATGTCTGCCGGTCCTTTTGCGTCCGCATCCTCATCCAAAAGTACCGCGCCAATTCCTGGTCCAGGACTGCCTTTTTGCCCGCCGGATCCCGTATGTTCTCGTCCGCGATTCTGCCGCTCGCATACTGCGCAACGCGCAGGATGTCACAGACGGAGAATCCGTAGGCAAAGTCCCATTTTCCTTCCCGCAGTCTTTTGAGGCCATCCACAAGGAATTGAGCCATCGGCTCGTCCAACAGCGGATAATCCCGCTGGATCAATTTGCCTATGTCGGCGCTATCCATGTCGGGCAAGTGCACCCGCAAAAGCCGGTCGTAAAAAGCGGCGTCGCTGATCTTGCTGTCCTTGTCGGCCGTGAACACAAACTGCACATTTTTTGGAAAGGTTATTTTCAGATCGAGTTCGGGAATCACGATCTGTTTTTCCCAGAGCACCGGATTGAACGTCACACGGAACCGGCTCTCGGCGGCCTCGATGTTGTCAAAGACCAGGAAAAACTGCTTGGGGTTCTTCGGATCCGCTTTCAGCGCGGCGGCGGCGGACTTCTGAATCCGTTCCAGGATGCCATTGGACCACTTCATCTTGTCCCTAAAATTCTCCCCTCTTTTTTCATAATAAACGGCCATCGCGACCGCCAATTGGGCCAGGGGGTCCTCTACGAGCCGGGCAAGATAGGACGTGACGTCTTCCTGCTGTGAGAGCGCCAAGACGCGGCGCACAGCATCTTGTATTTCCTGCGTGCTGGCGGACCGGAGCACCTCGTCGATCTGAGCTTTTCCCAGCACCTCGATCGGCATGTACATTCCCAACAGTTCCCCCCGCTTGCTGAAGGGGGTCATCGTCAGGCGATAGACCTCGGCCCCGCCCTTGTCCTTCAAATCTTTTTTCAATTCCGCCAGCGCCTCGTCCACCGCCCGCACCGTATCCGCTCCCCGCATGAAAAGAACGGGCCGGCCGACCTCTTGGGCCGCCTTCAGCCGCACGTAGGCCTCCTGATACAATCCGATCCCCCCCATTTTTTCACGGTCAATTCCTTCGATGTTCTCATAGGTTCCCATCTGGCTGATTTCCCGCACGAGCGCTTCAATTTCTTCGCGTCCGCGGACGGGCTCCGCCGGCCTTGCCGCGGTACTTGCCAATTCCTGCGCCGTATCAAGAAAATCTCTGAAATCCCTGCTCATGAGCATATCCACCAGGACCTGCTCGAATTTTTCCTTTTCTTTCTGGGTGGGCAAAAGCCCCTTATAGACGTTTGTGGCCGTGACAATAAAGGCATTGATGATGCCGCCATAGCCGGCCGATTCGCGGGAAAGATAATAGTCGGTAAAGTCGATGTTGAGCCGCATCAACTCCCGAAAGGCAATGACGCACCGGGGATCGTTCTGCCTGCCTGCCTCGCGCAGAATCCCCTTCACGCGCTTGTGTAATAATTGGCTCATCCTGACCAGCGTATCTTTAGAGTCATTGTCCAGATATATCTCCTCCGCACTGAACTCCTTTTGAAGCATCAGCGCAAAAAATTTCGTCTGCCTGGCGTCCCGGTTCTCCCCCTTCAGATACGCGCGAAAGCGCACGTAGGTGATGCGTTTCAGACGCGGGTGCGCTTCGCGCAAATAGCTGTACAACCAGGATATCTGCATTTCGCTGAATTCCCCCGCCTTGAGCAAAATATCGCAGGGAACCCGTTTCAAATCCCGGATAAACTCGTCCCGCTGGGCCATCATTTCGGTCATTTTTTCTTGAGGATTGCCTTCCCGCAGTTTGGGAAGGATATCGGGGATCATGTCGCCGACAAAGGCCCCGTCTTCCAAGAGCCGCTTCATGCAGGGATCCTTGGCGGTCCCCTCCGCCGTCTGTGGTGCAGACCGCGTCAGATAAAGAACCACGCTGTCCTGAAATGCCTCCAGCGGAATTTCCTCCCCCGCGATCCCTCCGGCCAGAGTGTTGAGCACATCGACGATCTCTTTGTTCCTGCCCGGCTCGGCCCTGACAAGTTCCAGATAGAAATCTGGATTTAGAAACACCTCCCCGTATTCTTCATGGACTGCAAGGATCTCCTGAATTTTTCGTACAAGTTTCGTCATCCCTGCAAGGATATTCTCTGCCCCGTCCGGAGCGCTGTTTGCGGCAATTTCCGAGAGCAATTCAAAAGTCAAAAAGACCGGCATCATCCGGGGATCGTCGCGCACGGTGTCCGCAAACTGGATCAATTGGACTGCCGCATCCCTGGTTGAACTCTTTTGCGCCAGGGTCCGGAGCATTTCGTCACACCGCTGGATTTTGCCGTCGTCGCGGTCGCCGTTTGGCAGTTGATACGCGCCCTCGCCGGCCATAAACCGGATAAACCCATGGATCATTTTGAATATGTCCAAATCGGAGCCCCAGCTGTCCTGGGTTGCGTCCACCATCAGATACATGGCGCTGTTGCGCATCGTCTCCTCATCCTCCCACCCGTGGGTCATGTCATCTTTCAGCAGAATGAGACGCGTGAACGTCGCCCCCAAGACTTTTTCAACGTCTTGTTCATTGGCCTCCGGAATATTCTGTGTTTTGGCCTCGTCCGGTTTGGGCGGCGCGGCCTCTTCTTTTTTCTCCCCTTCTTTCTCCTCTCCTCCATATTTTTTAACCACCTCCTCCTTCGGGACGGGTTGAAAGAGCGTAGCTTGTCCAGCGGCTGGCGCTTGAGGCACCACCGCGGGAGCTTTTCTCACCATCGCGGCCGCGATCGCACCCATCGCTTCCGCCGCGACCTCACGGGACGACCGATTCTGGAGCGGGTCCGATCTGACTTTCATCAGATACCTCATCGCCTTGTGATTTTCTGTCCGCCCCAACAATGTCAGCGGCGTATTGTCGAGTCCCGGATTATCTGCAATGGCCTTTAGCAGCACATCGATATACGTCCCGCCAAGTGTCACCAATGCATCCATCAGCACGTCTCTTTCTCTGAAGAGTTCTTCGTAATCCAAGCGGTGCATGGTCAAACGGGCTGTCATATTAGCGAGCAATTTCTTGTACAATGTTTCCACCATCGCGGGATCATCGCTGTTTTTTAGACAAGAGATGATCTTTTCTTTGTGCCTGAGCTCGAGATGATCGTAAGCGTCACACAGCGCTTTCCTAGTCTCGGAGGAATTCATGGTCCCTAGAATTTTGATTGCCGAATTCAATCCTGAACCACGCGCAATGCGATTCTCGAGCAATTTCGCCAATTTGTGAACGCTGACCGCGCCGAGTTTTGTGAGGGCTGTTTCAGCGGCGTTTCGCACCTGCTCAAATGGATCGTCGATCATCACTCGAATCAGAGGATCAACGCACTCGGCCGTGCCGATGTCGCCCAAAATTTCAACCTTCAGCTTTGTCACATCCTCTCCCACATTCACAAACTCTCTTTTCAACTTTTTCAATAGTTCCCCTTCCGCCACACTTCCCATCCGCCTCAATGCATTGGCTGCCTCTGTTTGAACGAAAACATCTTGAAACCCAAGCTGATCCACCATCTCTTTTGCCACGCGCTCTTTGCCGGCAATTGCCAGAACACGGGTGGCCATCAACCGAACGCGCTTCATGGGGCTTTTCATGCATTTTCTGAGTTCGCCCGCTCCGGCCCAGCCAATTCGGATCAGCGCGTCTTCCACCGTTCTTTCCGTCGTCATAGAACGAATAGCATCCCTTCTGACAACGTCAAACAGATCCCCCACCGCGCGCGCATCACCTATTTTCCCCAGGGCAATAATGGCTTGCGACCTTGCCGTGGAAGCGGGACGGATCAGCATCGACTCCAGATTGCTGACCGCCGCACGCGCCGATGGCCCCATCCGCCCCAGCGCCTCTGCCGTCACACCCTTGATTTGTTCATTCGCATCGCCGATCAACAAAACATTTAAATCGCGCACCGCGTCCGCATACCGGAGCCGCCCCAGCGCAACAATGGCAGATTGGCGGACATTCATGTCCGGATCACGCAGCAACTTGATCAACCGCGGCCCGGCGCGCTGTTCTCCCGCATTGCCCAGCGCCTCCGCTAAATTGCCTCTGATGTCATTGTTTTCAGAATCATCCAACAGGGCAATCAGAAAATCACCGGCCTGTTCACCGCCGATGTTGCCGATGGCATTTACGGCCGCGGCCCGTGAGAATACCGACAGCCCCTTTGACAACCGCCCAATCGACTTTCCCAATTCTTTTAACTCTGATACGCGGGTCCTCGACGTTCCTTCCTCTCTCACGCGGCGATCGGCATTTTCGATGATGTCCATCAACCCGGGCAGTGTCCTGACATCGCCAATCATCCCGATCGCGCCGACTGCTTCAAGATCAACCTTCTTTCCTGGGACCGGCACAGCGGCAAGCCCGCTCAGGGCATCTACGGCGGGACAACCGACTTTCACCAGCGCTTCAAAAATACTGGTCCTTTCATGGCTGGAAACCGGGAGACCCTTCAGCCTGTGCGCCAGTATTTCTACCGGATCGGAGGCCGTCAAAACGGCTTCCTCCTTGATGCCACAGTTTGTCAAATACTCCCGCCGCAGAGGCGAGCGATACAACAGGCTTTGCATTTCGCCAGCCACCGGCTTCGTCAGCATCTCGATCACTGTTGCGACCTCGTTGCCCATCGACACGCGCGCCGATTTGATCCAGTCAGGATCGGTCTGCTTCAGCATG
>CAZGMX010000043.1:0-5122 GCA_964526865.1 uncultured Actinomycetota bacterium
TCCAATGCGGGTTCTTGATCTGCTCGGCGTTGCGGCGCCAGATTTCCGGCCAGCAGTATTTATGGCTCAGAGCAGGTGCGGCTTTATTCACTCTTTCTGGAGCAGAGTCTGTGGGACGAAAAATTCAATGTCCGCGTGGGCCGTATCGCGGCCGGAGACGATTTTGCCGCCTCTCCGCTGTACTGGCTTCCGCTGACCAATGCCATCGATGGATGTCCCATCAGTTTGCCCATCAACTTCCCGTTTTCCGTCTATCCGACGGCCACGTGGGGGACGCGGGCCAGGATTTGGTGGACCAGGACGGTTGCCACCGTGACCGGTATCTACAACGCCGACCCGATGACGGGGCGCAACGCGGCACACGGCATGGATTTTAGCCTCAAGCTGGGGACGCGCGGCATGCTCATCATGCACGAATTTGGTTATTTCCCAAATTTGAAGAAGGAGGATAAGGATCTGTCCTTTTTGGGGTGGCAGGGCATGCCGGGCCACTACAAAGTGGGTTTGTTCTACGACACAGGAAATTTCAATGATTTCCTGCGGGATGAAAACGGCGGATCCTATATCCAGTCCAGCCGGGATCCCCAGGTCCATGCGCAGAATTACGGCATGTACTTTCATCTGGATCAGTTGGTATTCAAGGAAAAAGAAGATCCGAACAACGAGGAGGGATTCACGCCCTTTTTTGTCGCCACGCTGGCGCCCGATTGCATCAATGAATTTCCATTTTTCATCGACGGGGCCCTCCTGTACAAGGGGCTGATCCCCAAGCGGGATAACGACGTGACTGTGCTGGGTTTTGCGTACGGCAAGTGGAGCCGGTCCATGGCCAATGCCATTGCGGATTTGCGGGATTACAAGGGAGGGAGTGCGGCACCTCCGCGGCGTGAAATGGTGCTGGATTTCTCCTACAAGATCCAATTACATCAATGGTTCTTTCTCCAGCCCGACATGCAATATACTGTATGGCCCGGGGGCACGGGAGACATCATGAACGCCTTTCTTTTGGGCATGCGGATAGGGATGACGTTCTAGGAAAAAGGGAGTTGTCATCGCGAGGAATCCGCCGTTGCTTCAGTGGCGGACGATGTGGCGATGTCATCGGTTCTGTGTCATTGTGAGTCCCGGCGGACGTCATGCCGGGAGAAGCGATCTTATTGAAGAAACGTCATTGCGAGCGCAGCGAAGCAATCTCGAAGGTGGTGCACAACCCATCGAGATTACTTCGTTGGTCCCGGCCTGAGACACACCAGGCTCTCCTCGTAATGACGATAGGACGATGAAAGACAGGGAGGTAAATCATGGAAGAAAAGAAATGCACCTGTTCGTGTTTGCCGATTTGGCTTTCCGGATTTTTTGCCCTGATTGCAATTGTTCATATCGTGCGGCTCGTATGCCAATGGCCGGTGGTGATCGACGGCTGGCATGTCCCCATGAGTCTCAGTGTGGTGGTTGCGATTGCCGCCGGCATCATCTCCGGAGGCCTGCTCTACAGTGCGTGCCGGAAGTGCGAGTGCTGTAATCCACCAAAGGGCGGCGGTCCCTCATAAGCCATCCAGTCCCCGTGAAATCTGAACCTGCAAATCAGGCCGGGCTGTCTTTGAAAACAGCCCGGCTCTTCCTGCTTGTGTTGCTTGTCTTGGCGGCGGCGCCGCGTCTCTTGGGATGGGGCAAGCCATATCTGGGGAACTTCTGCTCCTATCAGACCATCAGCGCCTCCATGGCGCGTTTCTTTGTTCGCGAAGGTTTTTCGGACCTGCTCTCTCCCAAGCTGGATATCCTGGTGAACGGGGCTCCGGGCCTTCACCTTCATTATTATCCCGTGGCCTCTTTGTTGGCGGCGGTCGGCTCGTTTCTCCTTGGGGGGCCGTTTGAGATTTGGGGCCGTCTGCAGGCGGTCTTTTTTTCCCTGGCAACCGTGGCGGTAATTTATGGTATCGGCAGGCGGGTCAGGGGAGATGCGTTCGGCCTGATCGCTGCCGCCGTTTACGCGTTCTCTCCCATCAGCGTGATCTACGGCCAGAGTTTCATGAACGAAGCCGGTGGCGTCTTTCTGTTGGTTCTGGCGTTGTACGCCTTCCTGCGCGCGAGGGAAGCCGCGGCCCCGGGATTGGGCTGGACGGCGCTGGGTGTTTTATCCGCCGGCATGGCGCTGGTCACCCGTCTCAACGGATTTTATCTTTTTCTCCCGCTGTTTGCGCTGTGGTGTTTTGGACCGCAGGGCTGGGATATCAAAAGGGTCAGATCGTGGTTTGTCCTGTGTGTCTTGATCGGCCTTTTGCCGCTGGCCTGGTATGGATACACATATTGGACGGCCCTGGAAAACCCCCATGTGTTCAACTGCATGTTTCCGCAATTGGGACGGCAGGTCTCTGCCGCCGGATGGAGCCTGAAATTTTTCAGTGTGACGGCAAGGACCATCGCGACACTGGATTTTACGCCCCTGGGGCTGGTTCTGCTTCTGACGGGGTTCTTTCTGTCCGAGCGAAAATTTCTATGGATTGCCGTGTGGTTTTTCGGCGTGCTGACGTCCTTTTTTCTTATGCCGCAAAAAATCATCGACCACAATTTTTATACACTGCATTTGGTCCCGCCCGCCTCTTTTTTTATCGCGCTGACGGTTGAGAGCCTGGAAGACAGATTTCTTAAAACGCTCAAGCCCGGACTGCACGATGTTGTGTGGATCATTCTTCTGTCTGCGCTGTTGATGTGCAGTGTGCGCTACTTTTACAATCCCGTGGCCAGGAGTGTCCTGCCGGAGAACAAAGAAGTTCTGCAGGCGGCCGAGGCGGTGCGCCGGCTGGTGCCGGCCGGGGAGAAGATCATCGCGGCCCGGGGTTCCGCCAACTGTCTTTTGTATTACAGCGACCGGCGAGGATGGAGCTTTGATGTTCTTCCGTCCAGGGAAGTTCCTTACTCCCTGGTGTTTCAGTCCAGGCATATGCCGCAGGAGCAAATCCAGGAAATATCAGAGGCATTTGTGGACCCTGTCCAATGGCTGGAATTCCTGCGTCGCAAAGGCGCCGGCTATTTTGCCGCCGCTGGCCCCCTGGAACTTGAGAAAAACCGGGCGCTGAAAGAGTATTTGAGAAGCCGCTACAAACTGATTTCTGATCCCGGCGACCCCTTCCAGATATTTGATATGAAATAGGGACAGCGACCTAGTTTTTGAATTGATTCAAAAACTAGGTCGCTGTCCCTATTTTTTCTATCAATCCGTCAGATTCGAGAGTGGCGTCGGCGACGTGTAAGAACCATGCTGATCGCAGGAAACTGGAGCACCTATGATATATAAATTCCCGCCGCTTTCATAATCTCCGCCTGTAGGGCAGCCACCTTGATCGGGATCTTTAACAAAGGCCTCTACTTCGTCCCATCGCCCTTCTACATCCGTGCCCGAGGCAATCCCCTCCGCCAATGCGAATTGACCCTTTGCCTGTTCGGCCTCTTTTAAAGAATGCAGACACCTGTTCTGCCTTGCCATTTTTCGCGAGGTGATCAATTGCGGAATGGCAATTGCCGCCAGAATCGCGATGATCGCAACCACTATCATGATTTCCACCAGTGTAAAACCTTTTTCCTTCCGCATAAATTACCCCCCCTTGTAATCTCTCATCATAAGTCCAATCTGCTCCACTTCCTTATCTGATTACATATCGAGCAATGTCCATGCCAGTCACGGCAATGAACAACAAACCGTCCCCTTTTTACTTCAAAGATGCCAGGCGGCCCACCAGGAGAAAGGCGGCCTTGACGTAGTTCCAAAGGACATAGGGAGAGCGGATTCCTGCCACGATGGCAAGCACGCGGCGTGGTCGGCTGTAGAATTTGAGGATGGCCTTGCGGCGGTAGTTTAGAAGCTGATCTCGCGTGCAGTGGAGGCTGTCCACAATGGGGTCGGTGTAGTCGTGTCCCGTCAGGGTGTCTGCCTTGATCAAGTTTAATTCCTCGTAGAGTCTTCCCATTTCGGTCCCCGGGAGGGGATAGGGGATGGCGAACTCCGCAAAATCGGCCGGCAGATTGCAGGCAAAGTCGATGTTTTCTTCGATCATCTTGGGTGTTTCCCACGCGAATCCAATCATCATGAGGACATAGACTTTCAGGCCGTGCTTTTTTGCCATTTCGCAGGCCTTGACAATGTCTCCGGCCTTCTGTTTTTTCTTCACCTTGTCCAGCGTTTCCTGGTGCATGCTTTCTGCTCCGAAGGCGATGACGTAACAGCCGGCCTTCTTCATCCAGGACAGGCGTTCCTCGCAGATGGAATCCACCCGCGAATTGGCCCCCCAGCGAATTTTCAGTCCCTTTTCGACGATCAATTGGCAGATGCGGATGACCCATTTTTTGTCCCACGTGAACGTGTCGGCGCGGAAGAAGAAATCGCGGATGCCATACTTTTTCACGCACTCCTGAATTTCTGCGGCAATGTTCTCGGGGGAGCGCAGTTTCAGCCGCTGGCCGGAGACAATGGGTACGGCGCAATAGGTGCACGCAAAGGGACAGCCGCGGGCCGTGTTGATGAGCGTGATCGGTTTTTGCGTGTCGGGGGAAAGATACAATTTGTTGTTGAGCAGATGGCGCGCGGGAAAGGGCAGTTTGTCCAGGTCGTCCAGCCGCTCGCGGTCCTTGGTGCGCAGGATTTTGCCCTCCTGGCCCGCGGGCGCGGGTTTTGCCTGCGAGGTTGTTCCGCCCTGGCGGTATGTGATGCCAAAGACGTCTGCCGGATTTTCCAGTACCGCCAGATACTTGATGGTGAGTTCCGATTCGCCCCGGATGGCGATGTCTAGGTACGGGTGTTTCTCCATCACGGCGATGTCCTGTCCGCCAGTGAGGTGCGCGCCCTTGATCACGGTGAGGCAGTCGGGCTTCATCTCTTTTGCCAGCTTGCAGGCCAGCAGATCGTGGTCTAGCGTGGGGGTGGTGGCGCTGATGGCCAGAAGGTCCGGCTGGCAATATGCGAAATCCCGGCGGAAATGATCCCAGGATGTCTTTTCTGCGGGATAGTCCTTGAGGGTGACCTGAATGCCGTTTTCCTCCAGGACGGCCGCCATCGTGGCCAGATCGATGGGCGCGCGCGGGGGCTGGGCCGTCATGCCTTTCACGGGCGCCTGACAGCGGTCGTCCC
>CAZGMX010000043.1:5160-18270 GCA_964526865.1 uncultured Actinomycetota bacterium
ATAAAGGCCCGTGGGGGGATAGAGCAAAAACGCCTTCGTCATTTTTTTTTGGCGCAGGCGCGGCGCGGATCCTAATTTGTCTGACGCGGTCATTATTGAAACAACACCTTCCAGCCGTTTTTGGCAAACCAATTCCAGCGCAGGTAATAGTCCCGGTATGCCCGGTCCTTAAAATCCATCAACTGATCGTTGCTCAAATGGTCCAGCCGCAGAACGGACGTATAGTTGTTGAACTTTTTCCAGTTGTTGACGACGATGCGGTTCTTGCTCTGTTCGAAAAAGCGCGTCCCGGGGTATGGTGTCATGATATCAAATTGGGCCATGGACGTGTTGAGGCGTTTGGCGTAGTCCAGCGTCCGGCGCATCGTTTCGAAGGTGTCGGCGAAAAACCCGATGATATAAAAGGCCGCCACCTTGATTCCCAGCTTCTCGCAGTGGGTGATGATTCTTTCCTGGTGTTCTTCTTTGATGGGTTTGCGCCCTGATTTCTTCAACACGTCCTCGTCGGGAGATTCGATCCCCAAATGGATGGCCTCCAGGCCCGCCTCGCGCATGGTGTCCAGCAGTTTTTCATCCAGGCAGTCCGCGCGCGTCTCACAGCTCCACTGCACCTTGACACCGCTGGCCAGCATGGCCCGGCAGAGGTCCATCGTGTGCTTCTTGTGCAGGGAAAAAATGATGTCGCGAAAGACAATGCTTTTGACGCCGTAGCGGCCGGTCAACTCTGCCATCTCTTTCATGATGCGGCCAATGGAATGTTTCCGGAAGGTCTTGGTCTGCATGACGATGTAGGGGCAATAGCCGCAGTCGAAGGAACACCCGCGGCTCGTCAGCATGGGCAAAACTGGTTTGGGCTTGAGCAGGGGGCGGTAGTCGTATTCGTGCACAGGAAAACAGGACCAGTCTGGGAGGGGGAGTTCATCCAGATTCTGGATCAGGCGATTCGGGATAAATCCGGCCGGCGAAAGCTTTCCCTGGGCCATCTGAATCGCCGCCCATTCCGGCTCTCCCTCGATGATGAAGTCGGCCGCGGCCAGAAAGATGTCAGGCTTCACACTGGCAAAAGGGCCAAAGAAGCCGATTTTGCCGGAATAATTTTCGCGCAGACTCCGGGCAAAAGCGACCTCTTCGTCGTATCCCACGATGGAGGAGGCAAGGAGGGCGATGTCGAAATTTTCTTTTGGCGGGCCGTCGGCGTATTGGACCTCGTGCCCGGCCTGGCGGAAAATGGCGGCGAGATATCCAAAGTGGTGAACGGGCAAAACCACATGCCGTTTCTTTAGGGTGCTGTAGACCTTGGAGAAAAGTCCGCGGCCTCCCATCGCGTTGCCGAACCCGCCTGTCTTGTCCTTGTTGTTACAGCCGGAGGGGCTCTCTTTGAGATCGATCAGAGTTATTTTCATGATGGTTTCATGCCGTTTGTAGTGGCGTACAATATTAAGAAAAACGTCATTACGATCCCCCGGCGTCCCGCCATAGGCGGGATGCCGGGGGCGAAGTAATTTCGAAGGATATCAAGTCATTGCGAGGAGTCCGCCACTGAAGCGTCGGCGGACTTGCAGCTTCGTCGTCTGCCATTGAAACGGTGGCGGACTCCTCGCAATGACGGGCTATTTGGGGGATAGTCTATGACCGCCCGGACAGGGTGTCAAATCAAACTTGAAAAGGGGGCCTGGTAGTCTACAATGATGACAAAATAGCCTCCCCCCTCTTTCCCCCCTCCCAATGGAGGGGGGATGAAAGGGGGGAGGCGCTGAATTGTTTCATAGACATTCATGAAAAACACATCTGCTCGGATATGGGACTACGGGATTTTCCTGATTCTTGCGGCGTTGACGCTGGCGGTCTTTGCCCGGGTGGGAAACTTTGAATTCTTCGCGTTCGACGATTGGGGTCACATCTCCGAAAATCCCCATGTGCAGAACGGCCTGACAAAGGCAGGCGTGTCCTGGGCCTTCACAAGCCTCAACGAGCATTGGGTGCCGGTGACAAGGCTTTCCCACATGGTGAGTTGCCAGATATTTGGCCTTCACTCCGGCGGCCATCACGTCATGAATTTGATTTTGCATGTACTCAATACCCTCCTGCTTTTTGGGGTGCTTCGGCGGATGACGGGCCGGCGCTGGTGCAGCGCTTTTGTGGCGGCGCTTTTCGCGGTGCATCCCCTGCACATGGAATCGGTGGCGTGGGTCGTAGAGCGGAAAGACGTCTTGAGTGCATTTTTCTTTCTGCTGGCGCTGTGGGCATACGATGGGTATGTGCGAAAACCCTTGTGGGGCCGGTACATTCCGGTCCTGTTTTTGTTCGTGCTGGGTGTCATGTCAAAACCGATGGTGGTGACGTTTCCCTTTGTCCTGCTTCTTTTGGATTATTGGCCGCTGGGACGGGGCAGCAAGGAGAGTTGGAAGCAATTGTGCGCAGAGAAAATGCCGCTGATTGTCCTCTCGGGCCTGTTCTGCCTGGTGGCCTATTGTGCCCAGCAGACGACCGGGGCGGTGGCACCCCTGGCAAATTTTCCTCTCGCCCTGCGTGTTGGCAATGCCTTTGCGGCGTATGCCGGCTATCTCTGGAAAACACTGTGGCCCGCGAGACTGGCCTTTTACTACCCGCATCCGGGGATTTCACTGCCGGCGACTCATGCCGCGGTGGCTGTCTTGCTGTTTTGTGCCGTTACGTACGGGGCCATGAAGGCCAGACGAAGCACGCCGTATCTGTGGGTGGGATGGCTGTGGTTTGCGGGAATGCTGGTGCCCGCGATCGGGATCCTGCAAGTCGGCATGCAGGCGATGGCAGACCGCTACACCTATCTTCCGCTGGTGGGATTGTTCGTCGCGGCGGTGTGGGGGATTTCGGATGTGTGGAAGCGGTGGGGATGGAGCCGGTGGGTGCTTGGAATTTTGGGCGCGCTCGCGATTGCATTGCTGGCCCTGACCGCGGCAAGACAGGTTGCCGTGTGGCGCAATACCAAGACGCTGTGCTCTCACGCACTGGCCGTTGTTCCCAACAACTGGATGGCCCATCGCGTTCTCGGTGTCACGCTGGAGAGAAAAAGTCTCCTCAATGCCGCCCAGGTACACTATCTTGCCCGGTGGCAGATTTCTCCCCATTCCTCGCAGGCCCAGGTGGACATGGGAAATGTTCTTTTCAAAAGGCAAAAATACAGGCGCTCGGAGGCCCGTTTTCGCGAAGCGCTGAACATCAATCCCGATTTTGTCGAGGCACGCCGGGGACTGGCCATGACGCTGGAGCGTCTGGGGAAAACGCAGGAAGCCTTTGCGCACTACGAGCAGATCCTGCCCGAAGGGGATGCGGGGGATTTTGCCGGTGTGGCGAACATGCTTGCAGAGCGGGGGAAACATAAGGAGGCGGCCGAATTTTATTCGCAGGCCCTCAAGATGAATCCCAATTCTGCCGACATCCACTACAATTTTGCCAATATGCTGACCGGGCAGGGACGTTATGCCGATGCCATGGTCCATTATGTTCAGGCATGCCGCCTCAAACCCACCGATCCGGATGCCTACACCAACATGGGGCTTCTCTATGACCATTTTGGACGAGTTCCGCAAGCGTTGTATTGTTACGAAAAAGCCGTGGCCTTGGATCCAAACCACCCCGAGGCGCACTGCAATTGGGGAGGGATTCTGGCCCGTCAAGGGAAGTGGGAGGAGGCCGCGTTTCATTACCGCCGCGCCTTGCAGTCACGGCCGCAGTTTGAGGGCGCCCTCCGCGGGCTGGAACAGGTGTTGAAGATGCGGGAAGCCGCGCGCGCCGGGACCGCTTCCCGTCCGTAGATATAAATGAGTAAAACAATATGCCTCACCCCCATCTGCTGAATGGTTCCTGAAGCGGTTTCAAATCAATTTGCAAAGCGGGTGCCATCCGTTACAATATGCCGCACCGGGGGTATTCATGATTTCGATTGTTATTCCTGCCTACAATGAGACCGGCCGCATCGGAAAAACACTTCAGAGTATCCGCAGATATGTGACGGCATGCGGGAGTGACTATGAAGTGATTGTGTCGGACGACGGCAGTACGGACGGCACGTGCGAACTGGTGCAAAAGGAGGCACAGGGCCTCAATTACCGGCTGCTGCGCGGGGCCCAGAACAAGGGAAAGGGGCACGCTGTCCGCTGGGGTATGCTGGCGGCTCAAGGAGACATTGTTTTGTTCACGGACGCGGATCTCTCCACGCCCATCGAGGAACTGGAAAAAATAATACCCCTGTTGGACAGCGGGGTGGATGTGGTCATCGGTTCTCGCGCCCTGCCGCAGTCGGATGTCCAGGTGCATCAGAATTTCATCCGCGAGGGCATGGGCAAGATATTCAATTGGTTCGCGCGGGTCCTGGTTTTTCGGGGCGTCCGGGACTCCCAGTGCGGCTTCAAGGCGTTTCGAAAAGAAGCCGCGCAACGGCTCTTTTCCCAATCCAAGATCGACGGATTTTGCTTTGACGCCGAGATCGTCTATCTGGCGCAGAAAAACGGCTGCCGGCTGATAGAAACTCCCGTCGTATGGAAAAACGATCCCCAATCCAAGGTGCATATTTTTTCCAGTCCGTGGGAAATGTTCTTGGACCTGTTTAAGATTCGCTGGCTTCACCGGAACGATTGACAATCTGCCGGTGGCCGCTCCGCTGCCGGCCGCAGATAGGCAGCCGCAGCCCTGCAGGGGAGAACGCATGAAAACGATTTCAAAATCAACCTGGATACTTGGCGCGATTTGCGCCGCAGGTTTTCTCCTGCGGTGCGTGGGCTTGGGATTCGGCCTGCCCGAGCTGTACCATGCCGATGAGCCTATTGTCGTCAATCATGCCATGGCCTACGGCACAGGGGATTTCAATCCGCACTTCTTTCAGATTCCGCCCTTGGTTTCCTACCTGTTGTTTGGCGTCTACGGCCTGTATTTTTCGCTGGGATGGCTGGTCGGAAAATTTCCCAATCCCGATGCGTTTGCCGATTTGTTTTTCACGAATCCCACAAGTTTTTACCTGGCGGGGAGATTTTTTATGGGAGTCATTCCGGGAACCCTTACGATTTTGGCGGTCTATGGCCTAGCCAGGCGGCTGATGGATAGGCGCGCGGCCCTGTGGGCGGCTCTTCTGATGGCGGTGTGTTTTGGGCATGTGCGGGATTCTCATTACATCTACACGGACATCCCTCTGACATTGGCGCTGGTCGCCGCTGTTTGGGCGGCACTGCGCTTGTGGGAGAGGGGTTCTCTTAAAGATTATGTGCTGGCGGGCGCCATGGTGGGATTGTGTACGGCCATCAAATACAACGCGGCTCTGGTGGGAGGCGCCTATGCCATGGCGCATTTACTTCGCCAGGAGAAGTGGACGCGCAAGATATTTTCCGGGCGCTTTTGGCTTGGGGTGGCGGCGTGTTTGGGTGTGTTTATCGGGACAAACCCCTTTTGTGTGCTGGATTTTTCCTCTTTTTGGCAGGGGCTGTCCAGACAGGGTCAGGCCCAGACGTTTGTCGGTTGGACGCATCATTTGTCCTATTCGCTGGCGGGGGCGATGGGGCCGGCGGCCGTCGTTGCCGCGCTGGCCGGCATGGGGTTGGCGGCGTGGGAAAAAAGAGGGCCGGTCTGGATTGTCCTGGGTTTTATCGTCCCCTTCTATTTTGGAATCACATTTTTCGGCCAGCACCACGACCGGTATGTCCTGCCCCTCATTCCTTTTTTAACGATTTTTCTGGCGTTTCTGCTGGATTGGCTTGCCCAAAGAATTTCTGCGCGGCGATGGGTTGTCCACGTCCTTCTGGTTTGTTTTGCCCTTACGATGCTGGCCAAGTCCGCCTATTCCGACTGGCTTTTTTGCCGCTCGGACAGCCGCACCCTGGCCAAGCAGTGGATCGAGGCCCACATTCCCGCCGGCACAAAGATTGCCCTGGATCACACGTTTTACGCGCCCCGCCTTCAGCCTACCCTGGAGCAATTGCGTGAAAAGTTAGTAAAAATTCAGGACACTGCCGGCAGTGCGGATCAAAAAAAGGCAAAACTAGAGCGCCTTATCCACCTGGCAAAGCCGGAAGATAAGCGCTACAACCTCTTTTTTCTGTCGGATGAGGGCGACCGGGCTGGCGGATTTTTATCCGCCGAGCCGCGGATTCCTTTTGACTACGATCAAATACGGCGGCAGGGAATCAAGGTGGTTGTGAGTCATCGTCTTGGCCCCGTCCGTCCTCATGCAAAATTTTTTAAGCAGGTCTGGCGGGATGCAAAGGGGCAACACCGCTTCAGTCCCTACCGTTATATCAAACAGAAGTGGCCCTCCGAGCCGCAAGTCCGCACAGGTGGAGCGTTTTTGTGGAAGGAAATGCTCCAGCGCTACAGCAACGGGGAATACGTGATCGTCTATGTCCTGCGGTAGTCGTGCGGTAGGTCCGGCCGCAGCAGGCCCTAAGGCCGCGGCAGACGGGCTGGGCTGAGCCGGAGTTTCCAAACCAGGACGATGGCCTCTAGGACGATGCGGCGGGAGATTTTGGATTTTCCCTTTTGCCTGTCCGGAAAAACGATGGGGACCTCCTTCAACCGGAAGCCCTGCTGAAGGGCTCGATACTTCATCTCGATTTGAAAGCCATATCCGTCGGCATGGATGTTTTTGGGCCCAACAGCCTCCAGGACGCTTCGGCGGTAACAGTTGAATCCGCCCGTCAGGTCCTTCACGGCCAGTCCCAGGACCAGCCGCGCGTACAAACTGGCGCCTCTGCTCAACAGGACGCGGTACAAGGACCAGTCCCGGATGCCTCCCCCCTGAATCCAGCGGGATCCGACCACCAGGTCGGCTTGGGATATTTCGTTTAGCATGGCAGGAATATAGGAGGGATGGTGCGACATGTCGCCATCCAGGGTGATCATGACGTCGTAGCCCCGGGCCAGAGCCCACTGGAACCCGGCGACATAGGCCCTGCCCAAGCCCTCCTTGGCCGGCCGGGAGAGGAGGAAAATGCGGGGATCTTGGAGCGCCATTTCCTGGACAAAACGGCCTGTGCCGTCCGGAGAATTGTCGTCCACGACTAAAAGATGGATATCCGGAACGGACGTAAAAAGGCAGGGAATCAACTCTGCCAGATTTTCTTTTTCGTTGTACGTGGGAATAATCGCCAATGTTTTCATCGGGAGTCTGATATTATATCTTTCAGACGGTGGGAGTGAACAGCAGAAGTTTGGAATAACAGTAACCCTGAAGGATCACGAATAACATGGCAACTCAGCCCCTTCCCCCCTTGTGGGGGAAGGTTAGGATGGGGGGATGTGTGATTCTGCACCCCCACCCCATCCCTCCCCCATCAAGAGGGAGGGAATTAAACATGTACGAACAACCAGGATAATCATGATATCAAGCATGCTTCTGGTGTGGGTTATAGCGGCGACGACCGCCGCGGGGTGTTATTTATTGCGGCCGTGGAATCTGGAGTGGTCCAACGGCGTCCAGCGCTTTGTCTTTGCCGCCGCTCTGGGACTGGGAGCATGGCTCTTGACGCTTTTTTGGTGCGGCTGGCTGGTTTCCTTTACGCCGGCCGCTGCGGCCGGCGTGACCGCCTTTTTTTCTGTGCCGCTTGCTCTCTATATTGCAAAAAATCTCCGGAGCATAAACTGCCTGAAACTTTTCTTCGATCTCGGTGGCGATGTCACGGCCTGGGTCTGGATCGGTGTGTGCGTTCTGGTGATCGGGATGAATTTTGCGGCGAGCTTCGCGCCCGTGGCTGGAATGGCCGATGCTCTGACCTATCAACTCAATCTCCCCAAAGAGTGGATACGGGAAGGCCAAATCAGGGCCATTGCCTTTGACATCAACTGCGCATTTCCCATGTTGGTGAACACCGGATACGGTTTTGGCCTGTTGTTTGGGTGCCCCGCGTTTGCGAACGGTTTGGCGTTGTGGATCAGCATTCTGTGCGCGGCGGCCGTGTATGGCTGGTCTCTAGAAAAGGCCGCTCCCCGGTATGCGTGGCTGGCCGCAGCGGTATTCTTGCTGACGCCGGCAGTCTACAACCACGTGATCGCCCCTTATGTGGACCTGACTCTGGCGCTGTGTTGTGCGTGCGCTTTCTGGGCGTTTGACCGGTGGGCGCGCACAGAGAGCTGCCCATGGCTGGGGCTTAGCGGCATCTTTTGCGGCCTGGCGTTGGGCGCAAAGTATCTGGCCCTCATCTATTTCCTCATTCTTGCTGCTGCCATTGTTGTGTGCGCCCTGCGGCAGAAGCAGGGATGGAGCGGCACGTTTCGCGCGATTCTTCTGTTTGGGTTCTTCGCGGCGGTGACGAGTTTTGTCTGGTATGTGCGGTCCAGCTGGATCATGGGAAATCCTCTCTACCCCTATCTCTTCAAGCTGATTGGGGGAAGGCCTTCGCCGGTAGAATGGCAGTTGGCGGAGCGGGCATACGGGGTGGGCTACAACCTTTGGAATTTGGCGGCGATTTTCTGGGACGCGACATTCCAGCCGCAGGCCTACGCCGGATTCGGCACCCGGTGGAACCTGATTTTTCTTGGCCTCCTGCCGCTGGTGGTCTGGCTTGTCGTCCGCAGGCAGGGCGGGTGGCTTGCTTTTCTTTCCGGTGCCATGCTGGTCAGCTGGTTTTATCTGTCCCAGGTGATGCGTTTTCTCATGGCGTTTTTTCCTCTGTATTGTGTTTTGATCGGGTGGGCCGCCCAGAAAATGAACGATTATCCAAAGTGTTTGCGGCGGACAATCGAATGGTGGGTGATAGGGGTGTGCATGTGGGAACTGGCATGCGCGGCAAATCACGTCCGGCCGCAGCTATTGGCGGCAGCAAGCCCGAAATACCGCGAAGAGTTCTTGTTGAAGAGGGAGCCCTCCTACGGTGTGGCCCGTTGGGTGAATGAGCATCTGTCCTCGACCAGTGTTCTGTTGAGCGTCGGAGAGTTGAGGCATTTCTATTTCAAGCCGCGGATGGTGCGGGAGGATGGACTGCGATTGTGCTCCCGGTACCCGGAAAAAATGCCCTCGCCGGAGGCGGTGATCGCGTATTGGAAGGCAATTGGACTGACGCACGTGCTGGTTGCCAGCCGCCCCGGCGAAACGTACAATGTCCCTTCAGACGGGGCATCTGCCGCACAGGGGCGTGAGGCGCGGCAATTGGTGAAAAATCCGGCGTGGTTCCGGCTGCTCCACGGGGAACAGTATCGTTCCCCCAAATCCGGCGGGGAAAAAAATGATTATCAATTGTATGAAATTTTATGAGACGCCGAAGCCGAGATGTTTCCGACAGGCGATAATGCAATGGATAGGAAATTGAAAAATCTGTTGGTGGTGTTTTGGATTCTGTGGCTGGCGGCCATCACGGTCCGCTATGCCTGGATGATCTATCAGGTCCGGGTAGGTTCGTAGCGGACTGCGTTAATGATTCCGGCAGAAAAACATGGGGGCTGATTGGGGGGTGTCTTGGAGGATGGAAGACCGATGTATTCTTTAAAAGGACAGCAAATCAGCGGCCGGGGTGCCTGGCTGTTGTGCCTGTTTTTTCTGCTGGCGGGTATCTGCCTTTTCTACCCCACGGCTGTGTCGCTGAAAGGTTGCCTTCTGACAGGCGATCACAAGGAACAGCACTATCCCTGGGCAAAATATCTGGACGAGTGCCTGTCCGGCGGACAGCTTCCCTGGTGGACCTGGAAGATCCAATGCGGTTTTCCCCTTCTGGCGGAAGGACAGGTCGCCGCGTTTTATCCGCCCAATTTTCTTTTGCATTTTTTGTTTGCGGCCGACACTGCCTATGCGCTCAATTTTCTCCTGCACGTATTTCTCTCCGGTCTCTTTCTTCTGATTTTTTGCCGTCACGCAGGGATCGGCTGGCCGGGCACGGCCATTGCCGCGCTGGCATATCTCTTCGGTGATGCCTACGGCGGCGCCTACTATAACATCACGTCCCTGAAGACCCTGTGTTGGTTTCCCCTGACGTTGACCCTGATCGACCGCCTCTGGGAAACCCGCCGTCTACGCCATGGAATTTTTCTGGGTGTCGTTTTTGGCCTCCAACTGCTGGCTGGATACCTCCAAATCGCCGTCTATTCCCTTTCCATGTCGGGACTCTACTTCCTGTGCCGGGGGTTTTTCAAAGAGAAAAAAGAGAGGGATGAGGTACGGCAAGATGCGCATCTCCAGACCCTCCGTGTATGGCTCGGTGTCCTTGCCGCCGGCTTGGCGATGGTGCTGGTGTTTCTGCCGCAGCTCATGGCGACGTATCCCTTGAGCCGCGTGTCCGTCCGTGTCGGCCTGACGGAGAGCTTTACCTACGTGGGTTCGTTTCCGCCTTGGGGAATCGGCACTCTCCTGTTCCCCAAGTTGGAGGGTGTTTTGCGGACGCTGGGAATCTACGCCGGTGTTTTTCCGTTGTTTTTGATATTCCTGAGTTTGACGCGATGGAAGGATATTCCCGTGCGGCGCTGGGTGGTGATGTTTGTTGTTTCACTCCTTCTGGCGATGGGGAAATTCAGCCCCCTGTATGTGGCGATCGTGAAAATCACGCAGTTTTATGGTTTTCGCGTCCCCTCCAAACTCCTGTTTTTTTCAAACACGTCCCTGGCCATTCTGGCGGGACTGGGCATGGATGCATTGTGCCGGGGGGAAATCTCGGCCGTTTGGTGGCGGCGAATGAAAGTGGTCTTTTTCATTATCACCCTGGGGACGATTACCTCGATTTTGCTGGGGGAGTGGTTTTTGGAGACATTTAAAAAAGACATTCTCCAGTGGGGATACGCCTGGGTGGAGCAAAACGTCTATGGCAAGCCCTATCACATGCACAGTATGGATTTTTACCGGCGCGGTGTGGAGGCGTACTACGACATCGTCAAAGACCTGGTCTGTCTCACCAACCCCAAAGTCACGATTTCTCTGGTCACCCTTGCCACGGTCCTGCTGGTGCTGTATTTCATGAAGCCCTCGTGGAAAAAATCGGTGCTGATTGCCTGCTGTGTCGGACTGACGGCGGCCGACTTGTACGCCTATCATTTTGTGAACAAACTGGTGGGAGATTTTTCCACGTTTGAAAAGGAGTTGAAACCGCCCACGACCGCCCTGTTCTTTCAAAAGACGCGGTCTGAAAATCCCCGCGACGTCCAAAGCGGCCTTTACCGCATTTTTGGACACCGGCGCCTCTTCCAGGATCTGTCCCTGGTGCCCAGCATCAAGATGTTCTACGGAATTGAAGATGTCGGTGCCTATTCTCCCCTGGCCACCCGAAGGTACCGGAATCTGATGGCTGGATTGGGTGCGGTGGACGACTCGACGGGAAGGATTGTGGGAGACGAGCAGGAGGTGATTCGAAGGCTTCCCTTTTTGTCCGCCCTCAACGTGAAATATATCCTGACCCCCAAAGAGATAGTATTGCCGGGCCTCAAAGAGGTTTTCTCAACGTCCCTGGAGCGCGTCTATGAGAATCCGCACGTGCAGGAGCGGTTCTTCTTTGCCGGTGCCGCAGGGGTGGAAAAAGATCCCGTCGTGCTTCTGGAAAAAGTCCGACAGATGGATTTGGCATCCATAAAGAAGGTCTGGCTTTCGGAAGGAGGGGTTTTTCCGGCGGCAGCAGAGCCAGCGCCAGCCCAAAGTCCAGACACAGTGGATGTTCTGTCGTTTACAGATCAGGCCGTGGAGCTGGGCGTGAACGCCGGTCAGGACGGCCTGCTGTTTGGTTCCCTCTATTATTATCCGGGGATTGTGGCCACCGTCGACGGCCGGCCGGTCAAAATCCACCAGGCCAACGCCTGTTTTTGTGCGATCGTGGTGCCCAAGGGCCGGCACCGCGTGGTGTTCTCATTTGATTGGAAAAAATCGCTGGGCCTGCCGGGGGGGATTTTGTGCGGCAGTGTCAAATCTCCCGGAGGGATTCCATGAGTGGTCGGCGGACGAAGAAAAAAAGGATCCTCTTCCGGCTGGATGCCTCATCCCGTGTCGGCCTGGGACACTTGAGGCGGATGATGGCCTTGGCGGCGGTGTTTAAACAGAGGGGAAGTCTGCCGCACTTTTTGGTGGACGACGATGGGGAAAATCTGCCAGTGGCACTGCCATACCCCCAGATGGATTCTCTGGGCTCCGATCGCTGGGATATGGCGGTCGTGGATTCCTACAGGGTCAGCCCCGAGGAATACGAAAAGATCCGTTCCGCCTCCGGTTGCTGTGTCGTGGTGGCGGATGGAAAAGACCCGGGATTTTCGTGTGACGCTATCATCGACCACAATCTGAGTGCCTCCCCGGCGATCTATGCCAGGCGCCGGAAGGAGGGGGCAAGACTTTTGATAGGTCTTCGCTATGCCATGATCCGAAAGGAGATTGTCCGGGCGAGATCTCTTCGCGGGGCCGTCAAAGAGGCCATCAAGCCGGAAATAAAGAATATTCTTCTCGCCCTGGGGGGGACCAGGCAGGAAGATAATTATCAGAGACTGCTTCAGTATATTGTCCATTGCGAACCAAAGGCTCAGGTCAGTGTCCTGATTCCCAGCGCGGCATTGGCGGGCGCAATCGACCGGTCAAAATGCCAAGTTGTCTGTGCGCCCAAGAATGTAGCCCTCTACATGCAGAGGGCGGATTTGGCTGTCTGTGCGGCAGGCGTGACCAGCCTGGTATTGACCTGTATCGGCGTCCCCATGATCTGTGTGATGCTGGCGGAAAATCAGGCCCCCGGCGCAATGGCCGTCCAGAAAAAAAGAATCGGTTATAATTTTGGCTGGCCCGACCAGTGGAGCCAGGAAAAATTCGCGTTCCTCTACCGGGCGATATCGAACGAGAACGTCAGAAAAACCATGTCCACCACCGCCCGGGGTCTCATCGATGGCCTCGGTCCCCAGCGAATCGTCCGCGTTTTGGAAAGCCTGCTTTGCCGGGCGAACTGACTTTTCAAAAATCCTCCCGCCCAAGCCGTGAATGGTGGATTAACAGACTGTTAGCTCCGGGAATCGGCCTGCAAAAAGGTCACTTCGTTCCCTCGCAATGATGCACTAGGAGCCTGTCGGAGTAATGCTTTCTACTGCGACAAACGATATGCGGCCTGCGACTGCGTCATCCTCACAAAAAGTGCTCAACGTAGTGCAGAGACTACGCTTCCGCGCTTTTTGCTCGTCTTCCTTGTCTCGGCTCGCATCTCGTTT
>CAZGMX010000044.1:0-724 GCA_964526865.1 uncultured Actinomycetota bacterium
GAGGGGGCCGCCGCCCGTCCGCCGACCCATCGCGAATTCGCTGCGCGGGACCGCTATCATGATCTTTTTGTTGAGCATCTGGGACAGCGCCAGTGCCACGTGGCCGGCGCCGATGTTGGTCGCTTCCTTGAGCGCGTCGATTTGTACTTCGGTCAGTTGATTGCGCATGGGATATCCTTTCACTTTCTCACAAACCTCTCCACCGTGAACAGCAGGGCCTCCGAGTCAAAGGGTTTCACCACGTAGCCGGCGGCACCACCCTTGAGGGATTTTTTTGCCCACTCCTCTTCCTCCTTGCCGCAGGAAAAGATGATCACGGGAATTTTTTTTGTGGCCGTCCCCACCTTTTTCAGCCTCCCCAACGCCTCAAATCCGTCGATCCCCGGCATCATCACATCCAGGATGATGATGTCCGGCATAAACTTGCGGGCCTTTTCGATGCCGCTCATACCGTTTGGTAGCATGATTTCTCCTTTATGAAATTCCCTGTTTCAAACATGCAACCTGCCCAAAATTTCCCGAATGGCATTTTCCTGGGGAATAAAAATCAGATATCCCTCCACTTTTGTCGCAGCCTCTATGAATTCTGTCTTGATGCAGAGCGCTTCAGATACTTTTTGAATGTCTATGTCCATTCCCGCCAGCACTTTGCCTATCGTCTCTGCCCTGCCCATCAGGTATTGCGGAACGGACACCAGCAAGGAAAGCCCCGTCATCTCGCTGA
>CAZGMX010000044.1:734-8363 GCA_964526865.1 uncultured Actinomycetota bacterium
CTGCCGACCTCCTTCAACGCGGACTGCTCCAATTCACCCAGGCCCACCGTCATTCCCTTCGGCTGGCCCATCACAATATCGCAAAGCACCATGCCCAACTTGGTCTCCAGTGTAAAAATCAACACTCCGCGCGCGTCTCCCAGGACCTCCAGACCTACTTGCACGAACATGTTTTGATCGTCGCCCAATAGGCGGCTTGTCTCCTGCAGACTCAAGACTTGAATGTCCGGAATGGCGATCATGATTTTTCTCCCCATCAACTGGGACAAGGCGATCGCCGCATGACCGGATCCGATATTCCCGACTTCAAACAACGCACTTTTCTGCATTTCTGTCATAGTGATGGACATGATTTCCTCCTGTGTAAAATAGGGACAGACACTATTTTTTTGTTCATTTACTCACCATCCTTCATGCGCATATAGCGAATCATACGTATATTGACAGGCAAATATTATGGGACATAAAAAATGGTGTCTGTCCCTATTTTACGGGCAGCGTGAACGTGAACGTCGAGCCCTTTCCCAATTCCGATTCCACCCAGATTTCCCCGCCGTGCATGTTGGCCAATTGCTTGCATATGACCAGCCCCAGTCCAGTGCCGCCCACCTTCCTGGTCAGCGAGCCGTCCAATTGGCTGAACTTCATGAACAACCTCGGAAAATCTTTTTTGTCGATCCCCACGCCGGTGTCCCTCACAGAGATGACAATGAATTTCTTCTTCTCCTCCTCCGGTTCGGCCTCTGTCCGCAAACGGCAGGAGACCGTGATCGTTCCTCCTGCCGGAGTGTATTTGATGGCATTGCTCACCAGATTGGTCAGTATCTGTAGTATCTTGTCCTGGTCGCACTGCACCGGCGGAAGATTTTTCTCGATTTGTTCCATCAGGGTGACTTTGTGTTCTCGGGCCAATATTGCCAGCGGCTCCAGCGCCCTTTCGAAAATGTCCCCGATCAGGCACTCTGTCTTGTTCAATTTCATCTTGCCGCTCTCGATTTTGGAGACATCCAATAGGTCGTTGATCAGGCTGGCCAGCCGATCAATATTTCTTTTGGCCATCTTCAAGAATTTTTCCTGCCCCGTGTTGACAGGCCCCGTCGTCCCGTCCAGAACAAGCATCACGGACTCCTTGATGGCGGCAAGCGGTGTGCGCAGTTCATGGGACGTTATGGAGATGAATTCTGTCTTCATCCGGTCGATCTCTTTTGCCAGCGTGATATCCGAAATGAGAAGGATCCAGCCGGTGCGCCGCCCTAGGCTGTCCGAGACCGGCGTGATGTAAAGCTTTAACAACCGCGGCTGATTGGTTACCACAAAGCCGACTTCGCGGATCTTTGTCTTGTCATCCATGTCAATTTCTTCCAGACGCTTCTTAAGATCGCCATCCATGATGGAATCGCCCAGAAGCCGGCCGTGCTTTATTTCTTCGATCCCCAGCAGAGTCGCCGCCGCCGGATTAAAAAAAATCACTTGTTGTTCTTTGCCGAGCATTATCACGCCTTCCCCCATGCAATGCAGCATGGATTCAAGACTGCTCTTTGCCTCCGCCATATCCCTCTTGATCCTTTCGTTTTCCAAAAAAAGCGCGAGCTGCCCCGCAACGACCTGCAGCAACACCCGATCCTCTTCCTTGAACACGCCGCTTTGCCCCGCGGCCAAAAGCAGGATACCTGCATCCCGTGTCCGCGTGGCAAGAGGCAGTGTCCACACAGTTCCAAACCTGAAAGAGGCGTCTTGTTGCGCGTGGCCCGGATACTGCGCGAGGGCCAGGCGTTCTTCCTGCAATGGACGAGAAAGGAGAACCACTTCCTTCCGAAGCGCCTCGAAGATTTGTTTTTTCGCATCCTCCGGAAAGCCGTAATCCGACGTCATCACCAACTCGTCTTCGAACTCATCGAAGATGAGAATCGCCAGCACCTCGACGGACACCGCGTCCTTGAGCAACACCAGCAGGGGGAAAACAATGTTGTTTGAATCGAAATCGGAGGAAAGGATATCCGCCATTTTTTTGACGATGCGCAGTTGATCTTGCCGTTTGGCCTCTTCCTTTTCCCCCACCAGTGCACACAACAGTTCTGCCGCCGTAGAATCCACGACCTTGACATTTCTTTCCACCAGCCTGTTGAGCACGCCCTGAAACTCATTGGAGCCGGATGTCTCGATGATGATGTCCGGCTTTTTATCGGCAATAAATTTGGCGTACTGGATCGAGGTATCCAATTTTAACTTCCTGGCATGCTCCATCCCCGCGGAATGCGCAAGGCTGTCGCAGACTCCCGCGATTTCGATGCCCTGCAGCCCCATGAGGGCATCGATCAAGGCTGGAACCTTTTCGCCTCCGCCAATAATCAGAATACGTGTTTTCATAAGTTTTAATAACTAGGGACAGCTACCATGTTTTTTTGGAAAATTGGAAACACGATCCATCCGAAATTTGGGGTTATGTCCCTGTATTTAATCCATCTAAAACTCAAAAAACATGGTAGCTGTCCCTAGTTATTTAGCGCCAGCACGCGGTTCACCTCGGACACGAGGGTCTCCCGCTTGATGGGTTTGGTGACGATCCCCAGCGCGCCCTTGCGTACGGCATCCACGATTTCCGCTTCCTGCTCATTCAAAACGCTTACCACGACAATCTTTGCCTTCGGATCCTCTTCTCTAATCCGTTGGATGGCGCTGACGCCAGGGACCCTCATCAAAATGTCCATCGTAACCAAATCCGGCTTCAATTTGCGGTACGCCGAAACCGCCTCATCTCCGTCTTGGGCCTGCCCCACCACAACATGACCGGCCTTTTGAAGCGCTTCCGCAATCGTCATGCGCATGAAACTGGAATCGTCACACACAAGAATTGTTGCCATCGAATCCTCCTATTGAAAACTATGAAAACTAGGGACAGCTACCAAGTTTTTCCTTTACATTACCTCTCCTCACCACCCGTCACGATATTGCGAAGTTGCACCTTGTCCGTAAACACCCACCCGAATTCATAAAAAACTTGGTAGCTGTCCCTAGTTTTCCAGCGTTGCCACATCCAGCACCAACGCGACACTGCCGTCCCCCAATATCGTGGCGCCCGCGAAACCCCGGATCCCCTTGAGTTCCTTGGTCAACTGCTTGATGACGATGTCCTGCTGGGTCAGGAGGCGGTCCACCACGATGCCAAATTTTTTGCTGCCGAATTCCAAAACAACGATGTTTAATTTGGCGTCCGTGTTTTGGGCCTCATTGCCAGAAGCGGTAGAATCAAGGGCCGTCTGGCCCGAATCGCGCACTTCCATTGCGGGCTCACCAAATAATCTGTCAAACCTTGCGACCGGCAGGACATGACCTCGATGGAGCAGGGTCTCTTCGTTCTCGATCTTTTTAATCTGCCCTTTCCCCGCCTGGATGATCTCCAGAACGCTGGAAATGGGAATCGCGAAAACCCGGCCCGAGACTTTGACCAAAAGCGCCCGCACAACGGCTGTCGTGATCGGCAGGCGCATCACAATTTTTGTGCCTTTGCCCTCTTCCGACTCGATCAGCATGCTCCCGCCCAAATCTTCTGTCCTCCGCTTCACCACGTCTAACCCCACGCCACGTCCAGAAATTTCCGTGACTTCCTGTCTTGTGCTGAAGCCGGGATGCGCCGTCAAAAGCAGGATCTGCTCTTTGCTCATGCCGGCCAATTCCTCCTCCTTCACCAATCCGAGCTTAAGTGCCACCTTTTTGATGACACCGGTAGACATGCCCTTACCGTCGTCGGCCACTTCGATGAAGACATGGCTTTTTTCCCGCGTCGCGGAGAGCGTGATTTTTGCTTCTTCCGGCTTGCTTGTCTTTTTTCTTTCCGAATGCGTCTCGATTCCGTGATCTACGGCATTTTTTAACAGATGGATCAAGGGATCCCCAATTTCATCCAATATCGTGCGATCTAGCTCAATGTCGCTGCCGACCGTGTCCAGACGCACCCGTTTGGCCTCTTTTTTGGCTAGGTCGCGCACCAGCCGGGGAAAACGCTCAAAGATCTGCCCCACCGGCACCAGCCTGGCCTGCATGACTTCTGTCTGCAGTTCATCGGTCAGCCGGCTGAGCGCCTCGATAATCGCCTTCAAATCCGCGCCGGGCAGTTTGGCGCCCAATTCCGTCAGCCGTAATTTATTGATCGCGATCTATTCAACCAAATTCATCAATTTGTCCAGCCGCACGATGTCCACCCTCACACTCTGAATCTTGCGCGCATGCTCCTCCACCGCGGGCCGGACATCATCGTGCGCCTCTTCATCGGACTGTGCCCAGGAATCTTCCACATCGATCGCCTCTATCTCGACGCTCTCGATATCCAGAATTTCAGAGGCCTTTTCTTTCACCGTACCCTTCTTTTCCTTCGTGATAAAAATACATTCAAATATTCGGTCAAATTTCTCCTCCTCCAGCGCCCGGCTGTCCGGATAGGATTTGACAACTTCTCCAACGTCGTGCAGATTGCGAAAGACCATGAAGGCGCGCACGCTCTTGAGTACGCAATTTTCTTCCAAAACGATTTTAACGCGATACGAACTGTAGCCGTCTTTTTTGACCCGGGCCAGCGTCTTCTTGTCAAATTCATTCAAGGTCAGGCCCCCTGCGACCTTCTCCTCCCGGACCTGCGGCCCCTTGATGATAAACCGGTCCAGCGCGGACAAGGCGGGCAGGATGTCCGCGGTGATTTCCTTTTTCTCTTGCACGGCTTCGATCATGGCATTCAGGCAGTCAAAGGACCGGAAGAGAGCATCTACGATTTGGCCCGAGACGGCAATTTTTTCGCTGCGCAGTTGGTCCAGCAGATCCTCCATGCGATGGGCCAGATCGGCGATTTTCTGGTATCCCATGCTGGCCGACATGGATTTGAGCGTGTGGGCGGATCGGAATATGGCGTGTAACGCCTGGGCGTTCTGCGGCTCTCTTTCCAGCGCCAAAAGATTCTGGTTCATCTGCTGGAGCAGTTCATCCGATTCTTGGATGAAGATTTTGAGATAATCGCTTTGCTGTGCCATATAGTAGTTCCTGTCATCGCGAGCGAGTCAAAGACGAGCGTGGCGATCTCGAATGTAACAAAGAGATTGCTTCGTCGCCCCCCTCATCTGGCGGGGGACTCCTCGCAATGACGGTACGCCGTTTCAGTCCCCTACACCAGTTTTTCCATCTCCTCCGCCATCTTGCGCAAGACAACCACTTTGTCTACAAACCCCGCTTCCGCCGCGGACCGCGGCATCCCATACACGACGCAAGAGGAGGGATCCTCGGCCAGCACAATACCTCCCGCGGACTTAATGGCCCCTGCCCCTTCGGTCCCGTCCGACCCCATGCCGGTGAGAACGACACCGACGGTTTTCTCTTTGAATACGGCTGCCGCCGACTGCATCATGATATTGGCGTTCGGCCGCACCCCCAACTGCGGCAGGCCATCCGATAGAATGACGTGCGGATCTTGCGGACTGCCGGAAACTTTCATATGCATCCCGCCTCTGGCAATGATCACCTGCGCCGGTAAGATGGGCATGTGGTTCTCGGCCTCCACCACTTTGACCCTTGACTGCCAATTCAACCGCTCCGCCAGCGACTTGGTGAATCCTTCCGGCATGTGCTGTACCACCAGAATCCCGGCAGCCAAATCCCCCCTCAATGAGGGAAGCACACTGGCTAGTGCCTGGGTTCCCCCCGTTGAAGAGGCCATGGCAAAGACGCGCCGCATCGGGAGGGGCTTTTTTTGCACCTCTTCCCGTTCCTGCGCCTTCTGCGCCCAGATCAGTCTAAGTTTAGACACGGGGATTTTGCTGGCGATCCGGACCTTTTCGATGATTTCTTTGGCAATATTTTCTATGTCGGCAGAGATGACACCGCTGGGTTTGGCGACGATGTCTACGGCGCCAAATTCCAGGGCCCGGACGGTTTCGGTCGCACCCTGCACGGTAAAAGCGCTGACCATGACGCAGGGGGTGGGGATTTCACTCATGATATAACCCAGCGCTTGAAGCCCGTCCAAAACAGGCATTTCCACATCCAGCGTCACGACATCCGGTTTGAGAGAATGCACCGCCTCGATCGCGCTATTGCCGTCCCGGACAGCCGCGACGACTTCGATATCGGGCTGGCCAGACAATATTTCGCTGATCTTCTTGCGCATCAGGGCGCTGTCATCGGCGACCACAACGCGGATCTTTTTTGACATGAAAACTCCTTTTATTCGTACTGCGTAGGGACGAGGCGTTGCCTCGTCCCTACATCATCCCGCGATTCGTTTTACTTCCTCCGCCAAAACCTCCGGCTTGAACGGCTTCAAGACAAACCCTTTGGCGCCAGCCTGAATCGCCTCGACGATCATCGCTTGCTGTCCCATGGCGCTGATCATCAAAATCTTCGCCTCGGGATCGATGCGGGTGATCTCCCGAACCGCTTCGATGCCGCTCTTGTCTTTCATCACGATGTCCATCGTCACCACATCCGGCTTCAACGTCGAATACTTCACCGCCGCATCGGAACCGTTTTCCGCCTCGCCCACAACGTGATAGCCGAACTTCACAAGGATGTCCTTGATCAATTCGCGCATATAATTTGCATCGTCCACGATCAACACTTTCTTACCCATTGCAACCCCCTTATATTTCCTTCTCCCCCCGCGTCATCATGCGCACCTTGAGGATCCCGGTTTCGACGTCCAAAACCACCGTCCGCCCCATGTGTCCACCCACGTCTTCGGCGGCAACCACAATTTCCAGCTCCCTGAGTTTTTGCCGCGCCGCTTCCACGTTGCGCCAACCTATGTTGTCCGAATCCTCGCGCGTAATATCCGGAAACATATTGGCTCCGCCCGCCAGCTTTGCCTTGATGAATTTTTTCTGCGCCCCTCTTTGGATCATTACCTTGAGCAACTCTTCCGCCGCCGTATTCACGAATTTCGCCTTGTTTGAGCGGGAGCTTTCTTTGGCACAATAAATATCCGGCAGCATGGGATGCGCCATCCCGCCGATCTTGGCATAGGGATCGTATAAGATAATGGCGACACAAGAACCGAGCGCCTGCGTCTCTATCTGGTCCCCGCGTTCGGCCAGAGACATCTGCGCCATGCCCACTTTTATTTTTTGCGGCATCGTTTTCCTCTCGCGAGTAAAATAGGGACAGCGCCCTATTTTACTTACTTCAACAGCCTTTCTAACGCACTCAGCACACGGGATGCCTCAAACGGCTTGACGATAAAATCCCTAGCCCCCGCCTGGATGGCTTCCACCACCAACTGTTGCTGCCCCATGGCGCTAACTATGAGAATTTTAGCGTCTCGATCGGCCTTGATGATCTCCTTCACGGCCTCGATGCCACCCATCTCCGGCATGATGATATCCATCGTCACCACATCCGGCTTGGATTTCCTGTACTGATCGACGGCTTCTTTTCCGTTGGCTGCCTCCGCCACGATGTCATACCCATTGGATTTGAGGATATCCCCCAGCATCCTGCGCATGAAGATGGCGTCGTCTACGATCAGTACTCTCACTGCTTTTTTTGGCATGATGCCCTCCTTTTATAGTCGTCAGTCGATAGACTATAGAAAACTTTAACTATCGCCTATCCGCTATCGACTGTATTATAAATTTCGACACTAAATCCCTC
>CAZGMX010000044.1:8373-15112 GCA_964526865.1 uncultured Actinomycetota bacterium
GCCAACTCCTGGGCGCTGGCCGCCACCTCCTCCATGGAGGCCGTCATCTCTTCGGTGGAAGCCGACGCTTCCTGCGTGGCCGAGGCAGTCTCTTCGGCCACCGCCGCTATATCACCCACCGCCTTATTGGCCTGCATGGTCCCCACGGCCTGCTGCTGTGCCGCGGCAGATACTTGCGCTATCATGGCCGCCACGGATTCCACGTTTTTGATGATCTGCTGGAGACCTTCGCCAACCTTTTGGGCGCTCTCTTTGACGGCATCGGCCTCTTTGCGCAGGTATTCCATGCCCGATACCGACACGGCCGTTTCCTTTTGAACATCCCGAATGAGCTTGCCGATTTCGTCCGCGGCCTTGGCCGAGATCTCGGCAAGCTTGCGAACTTCCTCGGCCACCACCGCGAATCCCCTTCCATATTCACCCGCCCGAGCGGCCTCAATGGCGGCATTCAAAGCCAGGAGATTGGTCTGATCCGCGATATTGGTGATCACCGTCACAATCTCGCCGATCTGCTCGGAACGCTCTCCTAGTTTCTTGACCATGGAGGCACGTTCCATAATCGACTCAGCCATTCGCAGAGTCCGTTCCTGCCCCTCCCGTTTGGTTATCCCGGCGATTTCCTGCGCCATGCGGACCGAACGGGATGCCTGACCAGCGGCGTCCTGGGCACTTTTGGAAACCTGATTGCCGGCGCCGGCCATCTGCTCCATCACCCTCTGTGTCTCTACCACCTTCTGCGCCTGAGTTTCTGTCCCCTTGGCGATCTGCTGAATCGTGGAAGCGACTTCCTCCGTGGTAGCATTCATCTCTTGTGACGTGGACGATAACTGCTGAGACGAGCTGGAGACACGCACGGGCTCGGTATCCACCTTCTGTTTTAAAACCGCGTCTTTGGCAAACCGCGATTCGGTGATGATGGTGCCGTCTTGATCTACAACATATACTTCCCCGGTCTGGCCCAATCCCTGCCTATCGGTGGTGATCTCATTGATCGTTGTGGTAAACGCACGGATGACGACGACACCTAAAAATTTTCCGGTCTTTTCGCTCTTGACCGGCGCGGCAAAACCCAGTGCCTCTTTGTTTGTCACGGCAGAAATATAGACCGACTTGACAGTGGGCCGTTTCTGGCCTTCCGTATAATAGGGGTCACTTTTTCTGTCATCCCCGATCAATTTCCCGTCGCTGGATGCGATCAGAACTCCCCGCGCGTCCAAAATAAAAATGCCCTGGATGGAAGAATGCCCCGCCGCACACTCTTTCAACTCCGCCGTGATTTGCGCAAGCAGTTCTTCCTTGGTCTGTTCTTCTGTCTGCGCTGCCGCAGAAGGTTCTGCCGTCTTGTCTGAGACACCGGCAGACACGGCATGCCGTGTTATTGCCTTCTGTTCAAGGACTTCCACACCCTCTTGAAGAAATTTATTCGCCGCCAACATCTTCACTTTTTCTACCTGCCCTTTCAGGTATTCCAGGAGGGCCATTTCCCTCCCCTGCACCACTGCCGTGAGGGACTCAAACAACTGATTCTGCAACGCATCACGGCCGGACACATAACTCATATACCCGACAACAGCAATCGGGATCAGGGAGACGCTCAGCGCCAAAACCACCAGCTTGTTCATGATGCTTTTGCCCATCCACGTTGTCATGGTGACTGCTCCTCTCTGGCCGTTTGCTGCGTGATGGCTATTGCAAAATTCTCTGAACCGCGCTGAGTACCCGGGAGGACTCAAACGGCTTGACGATAAAGTCTTTTGCGCCGGCCTGGATCGCTTCAACAACCAACTGCTGCTGTCCCATCGCGCTGACCATCAGGATCTGGGCATTTTTATCGGTCTGGATAATTTCCTTGACCGCCTCGATCCCTCCCATTTCCGGCATGATGATATCCATGGTCACAATATCCGGCTTTACCTTTTTGTATTGGGCAACCCCTTCCTTCCCATTCACGGCTTCGGCGGCAATCTCATATCCGGCCTGTTTCAAAATGTCCGAAAGCATCCGGCGCATAAAAATGGCATCGTCTACGATCATTACTCTTGCAGCTTTTTTTGGCATGACTTCCTCCTTATTAGTCGATAGTCGATGGTCGTCCGTCGATGGTAAAAAGCTTTCTGATGACTATCGACTATCTTCTACTCCTTCGCCACTTCAGCAACCTGCTTCGCCTCTTCACGTGTCAATGTCTTGTCCACGTCCAGGAGGATGATCAGCCTCTCGCCCATCTTGCCCACGCCCTTGATAAAATCCGAGTGGATCTGGCTTTGAAGCATTTCCGGCGTGGATTCAATATCCTCCTGCGAAAGGCGGCGCACCTCCGGCACCTCGTCCACGATCAACCCAATGGAATTGCCCGTGAATTCCACCACCACAATTCGCGATTTGTCGGTCCTCTTTGTCTGACTCAAACCAAAACGTTTGGCCAAATCGATGACAGCGATAATCTGTCCTCGCAGATTGATGACGCCCTCGATAAAGTCCGGGGCCTTGGGCATGGGCGTAACTCCCTGCATCCGGATGATTTCGCGCACCTGGGAAATCTCCAACCCAAACTCTTCCCCCGCCAGGCGGAAAATGACCAGTTGAATCTCTTTGGCTTGCGCAGTTTCTTTCTTTTGCTCTGCCATGATGGCCTCCTTTATTAGTCGTCAGTCGTTAGTCGATAGTCGATAGTCGATAGTGAAAAGAGTTGTTTAAATATTGTTCGAGCGAGCACAGCGAGCCGAGAATAATAACTATCGCACTTCTCGACTCTCCCGGCATAATCCATGCCGGAATCGCTCAAAGAATATTTTAATTCTGCCCTGTCCGATTCCTTTCGCGCCGTCTTTCTCATCAGCACCTATCCGCGTCTTTTTTCTTATCCGGGGCAATCCGCGTCTTGCGCAGGGTTTCCATTTTGACCCGCGCCTCTTCCGCCCGTTCCCGAAGCACCGACATCCTGGCACCCACTTCCGTCTTGGCGGCCTTTGTACTCTCTTTCTCTATCGACTTTCGACTATCGACTATCGACGCCCCCTCCCCCGTCTTAAATTTTGACACCAAATCCCACAGGGTCATCCCCATGTCCGCCAGCTCCTGCGCGGAAGCCGCCATCTCCTCCATGGAGGCCGTCATCTCTTCCGTGGATGCCGATGCCTCCTGTGTCGCAGAGGCCGATTCTTCGGCCACAGAGGCAATATCCCCGACGGACTTGGATACCTGCGCCGTTCCCGCCGCCTGTTGCTGGGATGCCGCGGACACCTGTTCGATCATCGTGGCCACGCTCTCCGTGTTCTTGATGATGGCGTCCAGGGCCTCTGCGACTTTTCCTGACATATCCCGCACGTCACCGGCCCCCTTGGAACTTTCTTCCATGTTGCTGACCGCCTGCACCGTTTCCTTCTGGATGTCCCTGATCAGCCGCGCAATTTCATCGGCGGACTTGGCAGAGGCCTCGGCCAGTTTACGCACCTCTTCGGCAACCACCGCAAATCCGCGGCCGTACTCGCCGGCGCGCGCCGCTTCGATGGCCGCGTTCAGGGCCAAGAGATTGGTCTGATCGGCAATGTTGGTTATCACGTCGACGATGTCGCCGATCTGATCTGAGCGCTGACCCAATTTCTTGATCATGTCGTTGGACGAAACAATGGCGTTGAAAACCTCTTCGATCTTGCGACGCGTCTGTTTGACGGCCTCGCCGCCTTTTTGCGCGGCATCCGCGGCGCGGCTGCCCTGCCCCGCGGCGGCCTGGGCGCTTTTGGACACCTGGCTGACGGAAGCGGACATCTGCTCCATCACCTTCTGCGTCTCTTCCACCTTTTGGGCTTGTGTCTCCGTCCCCTTGGCGATCTGCTGGATCGTGGATGACACCTCTTCCGTCGTGGCGTTCATTTCCTGGGCCGTGGACGAGAGTTCTTGGGAGGAACTGGAGACGCGCTCCGCGCTGTGTATCACCTGGGACACAATATTGCGCAGGCTGATCACAGTTGCCCGGAAGGATTTTGACAATATCCCTATCTCATCTTGCGCGTTTGACTCCGGCACATCCTGCGTCAAATCCCCTTCGCCCACTTTCTGGACTATTGCGGCTATCTTTCCGATGGGATTGGCTATGTTTTGGGCGATGAGATACGCGATGGTCGCAACCACGATGCTGATGATGATTCCCAGGACAAGGATCGCAAGCCCCAATTTTTGCACCGGCGCAAACGCCTCGTCCGCGTCAATCTCGGACAGGACCAGCCAGCCCAGCTCGGGATGCTTCTTGAGAAGGTCTTCACCCATGGAGGCGCCCAATGTCATCTGCCCGTGATAATCGGCATATTGGCCGGTCATGTCCTTCTTTTGTGACCGCCAGAGTCTGACCGGCTCTGACTCTACCTTTTGCTTCAACACCGAATCCTTGTCAAACCTTGATTCGGTGATCCTGGTGCCGTCTCTATTGACGATATAGGTCTCTCCGGTCTTCCCCATGCCCGTGCGATCGGCGGTGATCGCGTTGATCCCTTTCATGTCGTAGCGGATGCAGAACACCCCCAATAGTTCTTTTGAATGGACCGCAACCAACGGGCCGGAAATGACAAACCCTATTTCGCCGGTCGTGTTGGATTTATACACGTCTTTGATGTAAACCTCTTTCTGCCCTTTTGTAAAATATTCGTCATTGGACTCGTCTATTCCCATCTGCTTCTCCTGGGTGGACGCGATGATCTCGCCCGACATGTCTAGGATAAAAAATTCCGCCGTATCAGGATTTGCGGTAAGAAATCCCTTGCCATAGGCAATAAGTTCTTTGAGCAACGCCGCCGAATCGGGGTCCTTTTTTACGATTTTCTCCGTGAGATCCGCGATGTGATAGTCTCCGGCAACTAGCGCGAATTCCACGTGTGACGCATCCAAAAATTGCCCCACCGCACTCTCTGTAACCGATGTTATGTTCGTATAACTCTCGCTGATCGCGTGACGCAATGCGGCCCTTCCGGCAAAATACGAAACAGCGCCCAGGATGGACACCGCCGCGATCGAAACCAGCAAAAATATCACAAACACCCGCGCCTTGAGACTTCTCCTTAGTATATTTGCCATGACTGCCTCCTTGTTTCTTAGAGTTATCAGCTTTCAGCTATCCGCTTGCAGTTTAAAATAATTTTACTGACAGCTGATTGCTCCTAAAGCACTGCCCACCGTTCTTCACATTTCGTCCCACGTCCGAAATCCCGTGTCCTACGCTTTCTTCTCCTCCATTAGCTTTTTTACTTCCCTTTCAAAATATTTTTTTATTTCCGGCCACTCTGCTTTTTTCAGCATCTGCGGCATCTCTTCGGGTTCGGCGTCATCAAAATAAGTCATGCTTTTCATAATATGTAATTTTGTCGCGACTAGATTTTGAAACTTCTTGTCGTAAAGCCGGAGAATTTCTTTTAAACTCAAGGCCTCCTGGCATATGAAACAGAGATCCACAAAATCACGTTTAGCCCCTCTGGAAGCTATGGCAGCAATTTTCATCGCGGCAATATCCCGCACATCCGAGACATTGATCTTTCCAAACTTTTTTGGAGCGCA
This sequence comes from uncultured Actinomycetota bacterium, assembly GCA_964526865.1. GTDB lineage: Bacteria > Auribacterota > Ancaeobacteria > Ancaeobacterales > CAZGMX01 > CAZGMX01. The sequence continues at coordinate 13,918 of CAZGMX010000044.1, forward strand.
GAGGAGGGGGTATTTATAATAAAATATACTAAACCGCACACCTCTAAATGTACCCAATATTGTCCGCCAAGAAATATTTTCCAGCTTAAAGTCTGATATTTTTTCGATTTCCGGTAGTAGTTTTTGCTCATCAAATTCTGTTGAAGTAAAGAAATCCAGATCATAGGACAGACGGTGTCCAAGTTGGAGCGCCAAGGCGGTTCCGCCGGCCAGGTACGCCCTCTGGATCGCTTCACTTTTTTCTAATAAGGCCAGAATTGCTTTTGTGTTTCCCGGAAGGACCTGTTCAAACATTTTACGTTCTCCTTGTTGACATGCAAAATAAGCGCCCAGAAATTGGCGCTTTTGGGTGAATATCCCCGGTAATTGCACAGGGCAGACTTCATTTCCTGTTTCGTATAATGGGCCCACATCCATGCAACCGCCTTGTCATCGCCGTACTCCAGAAGCCGTCTCAGGACATAGATTTTGCTCTCCTGCGGATTGATCTTTGCAAAATCCACGTCCCAAAAATACTTTTTTAAATATCTCGGCAGTTTGTTCATGTTCGGTCGTCAGTCCTAATGCCTCGGCTTCTTCTTCACCACCTTCGAGGCCGCCATCAATTGCACCACCGCGTCAGCCCGCACCTGAGCCTTCAACTGATGGGCCTTGGTGTAAATGCTCCCCAGTTCGGTGACCACGTACTTGGCCGGCATGCGGTTGAGCGCATACGCCACCATATCCCCGCGGCACCGCTCGCACTTGCACAACCGGGGCAACTGCTCCAACACCCCGCACAACTCCTCAATGACCAAATCTTCCGTGTAGTTTCGAAATGCCATGCGCCCCCCCCTTCGTCGACGATAAACCATGCTAGCGGGTACACGAGTTAGCGAGTTAAATACATGGACCCGTTAACCCGCTAACTCACGACCTCCCAATACCCGCCCTTGTCCGGGCCTATTCGCTTGAGTAGACCTTTTTCTCTAAGTTTCTTTATGTTCTCCTTGATCGTATTAGGGCTGATTTTCAATCGTCTGGCCAGATGAATCCGCGTCAATCTATTGTGTCTCGCCAACAATTCCAATATGCCTGCTTGAACAGACGTCAATTCCCGCAAGTGTTTCCTGGTTGTTTTCTGGGTGCTTTCTGGGTGCTCCCTGGGTGTTTTCTGGGTAGTTTTCTGGGAACCCTTCTGGACAACGATCCTATG
>CAZGMX010000044.1:15122-17760 GCA_964526865.1 uncultured Actinomycetota bacterium
CCAAAAAGCCGTAGATGTCATTCGTCCGAAGCTTAGCTCTGTTCCGTGCCTTGCGCATTCCTCTTTTATCCTCCGCAATCCCGTGCCCATTTTCTCCACGTACCCAATCCGGTAAAAGAGGTCGGCCATCAGCGGATTGCGCCGGACGGCTATGGTGCCCAATTTCTCCCTGGTCAAGGGTTTGATCAATGCGCCGATATTGGATATGGAGATTCTGTCATCAAAAATATCCACCTGGACATTGGCACCGGTCTCATAATAATCGCGGTGCATAACGGCGTTGATGACGGCTTCGCGAAGGGCCTCGATGGGATACTCCGGTATCTCTTCTCTTTGTATATCCTTGATTTTATAGGAAAGGCGGGTATTCCTTCTGATGAACTTTATGGTCTCATCCACTTGAGACACCATACCGCTTTCGTAATCGGCCCTGTCCAACACCTCCACTTTATCCGTCCCCAAATATCTGGCACAGGTAATATAGGCATGAATAAAATATCTCTTCGGCGCCTTTGAAAAGAACAACACACCGGCGTTGTTCAATGCGCGGTCAAACACCCCCAAATTAAACAATATTTCAGAAAAAGGCGCCGTAGCGGTAATCCCCGCCCTTTTTAGGTACTCCTTGAGGAAAGTCTTGTTCAAGTCTTTTTCATTAAACCCGTGACAGATTAAAGAGTCGAACTTCTTGCGGCCCTGTTCAAAAACAAAATCCACCAATTGATTCCTCGTCATTTTCTGTGAGACGGCATCTTCCCTCAAGAAAAAACCGCTGGAACACTTGTGAGGTTTATCGTCGGAGGCCAGAACTTCCACCACCACAATATGATCAAAATGGGCCATGTTTATCTTTATGGGCGGATCGCAATTCCTGGCAATATCGCTGATCTGAGCTCTCAGCCTATTCGTAAACTTTATACCTTTTACTGTCCGGCTATCGTCCACGCCCAAAAAGATCCTGCCACCTTCCGCATTGGCGAAGGCAACCATATCTTTATCCATGCCGCCCAGGCCCTCTTTGAACTCTATCTTGAGGCCCTCGCCTTCCTGCAAAATAAATTCAAACTCTCTTGGGTCCATTTCTCTCGCCTTAAATATTCTTACTGCGCGCTATTTTTTCACGCGCTTATCTGTCGGCCACTCTGACAATCCGATCATCTGGTACATCTTGGCAAAGCAATAATCCGCGAAGAGGCGGCGCGCCTCCGCGCTCATCTGGTCAAAGCCGATGCCGTATTCATACAAATCCTTCTCTTGACGGCTTAGGCGGACGATCTTCCCTTCCAGTCTGAGCGCCTCCGTGTCGCTGTCCCCCAGAAAAATAGTGATCTCCACATGGGCGTCGATTGGCAATTCTTCCGCCACGAGCAGGAGGCAGCCGCCGGCGGAAATATTTCTGGTCGCCGCGTCCTTGCCTGCCGCCGGAACCTCCGGCGAGGTCTGCGCCCCCAAGACGCGATATTCTACTCTGATCGGGACATCCAGCCGGGCCGTCTTGCGCCGTTCCTCAAACGCCTCCGTCCCCGTCAAATGCCGCACAATATTGTTTTTGGCCATGGCACCCCCCTCACCCTATTTCCTTCTTCACATAGATCCGCGCATCCCTGTCATAATCCAAATATTTCTCTCTTGCAGAACCCATAATGGACTCCACGATCCCCAGGACCAAAAAACCGCCCTTGCGCAGGGCCTGCCAAAAACATCCCAGAACCTGGTCCTGTAAATTTCTCTCAAAATAGATCAGCATGTTGCGACACAAAACCAGGTCCATATTTTCCAACGGGACATCCGCGGTCACGTCGTGATAGAAGAACCGCATAGTGGACACCCATTCCTCTCGGACCCAATAGCGCTGGTTGCCCATGTCATAGAAATATTTTTCCAGCAGCGAGCGCCTGGCTGGCGAGAGATTCTTGAATTGGCTTTTTTCATAGACGCCTTCCTGCGCCTTGGACAGTGACCCGCCATCGATATCGGTGCCATTGATGGTGAGCCTATATTTGGCGAGGGCCGGCCCCAGATACTCTGCCACCAGCATCAGCGCAGAATACGCCTCCTCCCCTGAGGAAGAGCCGCAACTCCATACATTCACAACGCGCGAATTCGTTTTTTTCTTGTGTTCGAAAATCGCCGGAATGACCTTTCGCTCGATGGCATCAAACACCTTCGCGTCACGGAAAAATTCGGTCACGTTGATGGTCAGGGCGTCCATCAAGAGATCTATCTCAGTGGGATGAAATTTTAAATAGGCATAATACTGCTCAAAATCATCCCGCCGCACCATCCGCACCCTGGCCATCACCCTGCGGTTTAATATCCCTTCCCTGTAGTTAGAAAAATCCAGATTGCGCTGATCCCTGACGAGGCCGAGAATTCGTTCTAAATGGACGTCGTGCATGATATACGCAGTCATCCAAATTTGATTATCTTACATCACGGATTGGCGCAACAACACCGCGCCACTCTTCGTTAATTGGCGTGTTTCTAGAATGTTGCGGAATTATTCTTCGCCGTTTGCCTCTGAATGTCAACCCTAGATAGGGAGTTTCCCCATTTTTTCGTAATAATACTGTGCCAGCGTTTCTAGGAGCCTGTCGGAGAAATGGTTTCGTCACGAGAAAAACGAGATGCGAGCCGA
>CAZGMX010000045.1:0-6221 GCA_964526865.1 uncultured Actinomycetota bacterium
CGGTGTGGTGTGCGGTGTCCTTTGTGTTGTTTGCCAAGGCTGGGGAGCAAGTCTATTCTCGGGGCATCGCGCTGTTGGGTGCGCTGTTTCTATTGATAAGCCCGTTTTTTATATTCAACGGCGCGGCGTATTACTCTCATCCGGCCTGTCTGTTTATGGCGGCCCTGTTTCTGTATTCCTTTCTGCGCTGGGACCGGACCCGGGCTGTGTCCTGGGCGGTCGCGGCCGGTTTTGCACTGGGATTTGGCCTGGCCACGCGCTACCTGACGATGGCCGCCCTGGCGGCGCCGTTTGTCGTGTCTCTGGGCGTATCGTGGTGGAAAGGGGGAAGAAAATGGGACCGGGGTCTAGGGACTTTTTTGTTGGTTTCCGGAGCTCTGGTCGCGGCGCATTCCTATTATAATTATTTGGTGACGGGCAGTTTTTGGGATGCCCCCAACCACTATCTCCACGCCCATGAGAAACTGGGTTTTATCGCGGGGTACACGCCGGCAACGGCGCTGGAATACCTTTTTAAGCGAATCCTATTTCTGACGGATTGGACTCCGCCGGTGATGACGCTGTTGATTGGGTTGGGGCTGGTGGCCAAATCTCAGAACCGGTGGGATTTGGGTCTGCGTCTGAGCGTGGCGGCGCTGGTGTCCGGCTACATGCTCTATTATTCCTGGGGCGGCAATCAGTACGGGCCGAGATATTGTGTGGAGGCCTACCCCTTGATGTGCCTTTTGGCCGCCTCATTCGTGGCACATGTCTGGGGACGGTCGGATGGAACGGCAAAAAAGATGGTGGCGGGTTTGGTTGCGGTCAGTTGCATCGCCGTTTTGATCCCATGGGCGCGGCATGCCGTTTTTTACCGGACTGTCAGTGCGGAAAGAAAATCAACCTACGATGTGGTGCAGGCGCAGACTGTTAAACCCGCGCTGGTGTTTTTAAGCGGTTTTTTGGGAGACACGCTTGTGTTGTCGCCAGAGGACTCTGTTCGAAACCACCCGTCGTTGAAGGGCGATGTGGTCTGTGCGAGCGACCGAGGAGAAGAGAACGCAAAATTGATGGCGTATTTTCCGGACCGGTTTTACTATAAGGTTTGCTACGATCGGAAGTCTAAACAGCCCAGGCTGGAGCGGTTGATTATTCCGTCGGCGGGTGGGGCGGGAAAGGCGCAACAGGATCCATTATGAAGACGTCATCGGTTTCAACGCGTTCTACAAACGAATGTCCGACGGACATCCCGAAACAAACGATGCTCCTGCTCTACGAGAGTATGCTGAAGATCCGGATGGCCGAGGAGAAAATCGTTGATCTCTACCCCCAGCAGGAAATGCGCTGTCCTACGCATTTGAGCATCGGGCAGGAAGCCGCTGCGGCCGGGGTGTGCGCGGCCTTAAAGCCGGACGATCTGGTGTTGAGTACCCATCGCTGTCATGGGCATTATTTGGCCAAGGGTGGGGGGCTCGAAGGTTTTTTTGCCGAACTCTATGGAAAAGTCACCGGCTGTTCCAAAGGGAAGGGTGGATCCATGCACCTGGTGGCGGTGGAGCACGGATTCTTAGGGGCCTCGGCCATTGTGGGGGGGACAATCCCCATGGGGGTGGGGCTGGCGTGGGGACTGAAACTTGAGGGGACAGACCGGGTGGCGGCGGCCTTTTTCGGGGATGGGGCGACAGAAGAAGGTGTCTTTCATGAGAGCCTCAATTTTGCTGCGTTGAAGAAATTGCCCATCCTGTTTGTCTGCGAAAACAATTTTTATGCGACCCAGTCGCCCTTGTCCGCGCGTCAGCCGTTGGACAACATTGAGCGGCAGGGCGAAGTCCACGGCGTCCGCGGCGAACGTCTGGATGGCACGGACGTGGTTGCTGTGTACCGGGCGGCCCAGAAGGCCGTTGTGGAATGCCGGCAGGGCCGGGGGCCTGTTCTGCTTGAAATCCGGGCGTACCGCTGGAAAGAACATGTGGGACCAAATTACGATCATTCCTGGGGCTACCGGACCAAGAAGGAATTGGACGAGTGGATGGAAAAATGTCCCTTGAAAATTTATGAAGAGAGGCTTTTGCTGGAGGGGGCAGCGACACGCGGCCAGTTGGAGGAGCTGAAACAGTCGATAAAGCAGAAAATCGATGCCGCTATTTGTCTCGCCAAAGAGGCGCCGTTTCCCTCTGCCGGGGAACTTTACAAGGATGTGACCGGTGGAAACGAATAATCACGCGGTCAATCCGGATATGGCTTGCAGGCAGATCACATACCGTGAGGCTCTGGATGAGGGGTTGTGTCAGTCCATGGAGTCCAATCCCCGCGTGGTGGTGATGGGCTGCGGTGTGGATGACTGCAAGGGGCTTTTTGGCACGACGCTATTGGCCAACAAAAAATTCGGAAACGCCAGAGTGTTTGATACACCGCTGGCAGAAAACACTATCGCAGGCATTGGCGTTGGACTGGCCCTGACCGGCTGGCATCCCGTCATCGTGCATGCGCGCAACGATTTTATGCTTCTTGCAATGGACCAGATCATCAATCACGCGGCGAAATGGCGGTACATGACGGGGGGCGCGTTGGGCGTGTCTCTCACCATGCGGGCCATTGTCGGGCGGGGGTGGGGACAAGCGGCCCAGCATTCACAGAGTCTGCAGGCCTTGTTTGCCCATGTTCCCGGGCTGAAGGTGGTGATGCCCTCCAACGCGTACGATGCCAAGGGCCTTTTGATTGCGGCCATACAGGACAAGGATCCGGTGTTGATGATCGAACACCGCTGGCTCTTTGAGCATAAGGCCGATGTCCCTGCATTCCCCTACACGGTTCCTATCGGTAGGGGAAAAATAGTCCGGCAGGGGAAAGACGCGACAGTTGTGGCGGTTTCCCACATGGTGACGGAGGCTATGCAGGCCGCCGGAGCGATGCAAAAAGAGAACACAGACATTGAAGTGATCGACCTGCGGTCGGTCCGGCCGCTGGACGAGGATTTGATTTTTCAATCCGTGCGCAAGACGGGCCGGCTGGTGGTCGCCGACACCGGATGGAGAAGTTTTGGCATCGCGGCGGAAATCGCGGCACGGGTGCAGGAGAAATGCTTCGGCAGTTTGAAGGCCCCTGTTGCCAGGGTGTGTCTGCCGGACGTGCCCACGCCCTGCAGTCCGGCATTGGAAAAAGTCTATTATCCTGGTTCCCAGGATATCCAAAAGGTTCTAAAATCATTGCTGACGGGCCGGCAGGATGCGGCCCATGCTCAGGATTCGGTGTGCGGCGCCGAACCGGCGCCGAAGTTTAACGGACCTTTTTGATAAATACGAATCAGCCACGTGGCATTGCTCCCTTCGCGTTTCCACGCCTCCACGCGTGCCCTTTGGGCCCTTGTGGCTCGCGGACCCACGGCCATAGTTGCCGCCGTATCCGCTCCCCGCAAGGGCTCCAAGGGCGCCCACGCGTTCCCGGCGAGTCACGCTCAGGGACAATGCCACATAGTTGACCGTCTGTAAAATATCTAATAAATTCAGAGAGAATAAATTGACGCTCACAATTGTCATTGCCGCGGTCAATGCCGTCACCCTCTTCATGGCTTGGTTTTACTGGATGGGAGGGGATGTCTTTGGCCTGCCAAATTTCATCGCGTGGGCGGGTAAAAATCCCCTGTTGCACCGCCTCTTTTTTTCGGGTGAGTTGGCGGTGTTTGGCGCGATGGTGTGGTGGGCATACCGCAAAATCCCTTCCTCAGAAAGGGACCGTATCTGGGTCTTTCGGGTTTGGTCGGCGCTGACCAAAAAACGCATCGGCTGGTTTGTGGCGGGATTGGTCCTTTTTTCCGTCTGGCTGTTGGGCCGGGTTAACGCGGCCCGCTACGATGCCTTTTGCTCAGGTTTTGACCTGGCGGTCTTCGATCAGGCAATCTGGAATACGCTCAAAGGCCGGTTTCTCTGGTCCTCCATCAAGGGAAACATCTGCCTTTTGGGCGACCACATGAGCCCCATCTTGCTGTTCTATGTGCCGTGGATGGCCCTGTGGGAGGACGCACGAGTGCTGTTGTGGGTGCAGGCGGCGATCATGGGGCTCAACGGGTGGCTGGTCTACCAACTCTGCCGCCAAAGGTGGGAACAATCCGAGCTGAACTGGATTTTCCCTCTGGCATACTTTATTTACTTGCCGGCGCGCAACGCCTGTCACTTTGAATTTCATCCCGAAATGCTGGCCGACACCTTTATCTTTCTGTCCTTTTGGTTTTTGAACCGCGGCAATCGCTGGGGATTTATTGGGTCTCTCTCGGCGCTGGTTCTGTGCAAGGAGACATTTTGGGGGCTTCTGTTCCTTGTGGGACTGTATCTGTGCGTGTTTGGAAGACATGTGGCCGTAAAATTGCGCGTCCGGACGGATGCCGCTGATCCTGCGCACAGGAGCCGGTGGCCCTGGATTACGGGGGGGACGCTTCTATTGGTGAGCCCGCTGGCCTTTTGGTTGGAAATCCATTGTCTCATTCCGTGGATCAGCGGCCAGCCCTATCCGTATGTCGGAAATTACAACAGGGGTTTCGCGGCCTTGGCAAGCCAGGCGGCTTCTCTTTCCTCGGTTGCATATTTGATCAAGGTCTTTGCGCCCCTGGGATTCCTTTCTTTTTTGAGTCCCTCCACGGTTTTCTTAACGGCCTTTGGCCTGGCGCAAAATCTTTTTTCCGTGAACCCCGCGACGCACTCCATCTTTTTTCAATACACCGTCGGGCTCACGCCATTTGTCTTTTTGTCGGCCATCGAGGGCGCCAATGCCTTGGAGCTCTCAACTGCCCGGGTCCTGAGCTGGCTGAGAAAATATGCCGGCCAGACAAGAATCGCTGTCTGGCTCATCGTCTGGAGCGTTCTTTTCTCCGGGGTCTCAGAAAATTATCTATACCGCTATTATCGGGCGCAACAGACACCGGCTTTGGAAAGGGCCAAGTCGTATCTCCAGTGTACGCCGGAGTCCACCATCGTGAAGACCAATGAATTTTTCGCCGCACACCTGGCCCATCGCCCGTACTTGTATCTTCCCGATCACGGCGGTTTTCAGCCTTACGAAAGAGATGCTCAGCGCAACGAGGAAAAACTGGTGCTGATGGGACGAAATTTCGGGCAGGGGATCAGCGGTCAAACGATACAGTTTTTGCGTGATCACGGGTATCAGATGGTCCTCAACGATGGGGATATCTGCGTGATGGAGGCTGGGGTAGAAACTGGTCGCGGCCGTGATGGGCGGGGGCCGGCACAATGACGGCGTTCTCTCTGACGCGCAAGATAGAGCTCCATGCCCTTGCCGCGGGCGCTGTTTTGTTTGTGTTTTATTGCTCCTGTTTTTGGGGGATGCCGTTTGATTTCACCGGCGACCTGGCATACATCTACGACACCGTCAAAAGCATGGGTTTTGGCTCCCTTTTCCTGGAGACGGCCAATCCGCTCACCCCAGCGTGGTTTTTTATGGACGAAATTGCCCATCTTCGGCCGGTCCTCTTTTTGATTTATAAAAGTTTGTATCAATTTGGGCTTCTCCATCTTGAAGCCGGTCTGATGGTTGCGGGTGCTGGAGTAGCGCTTCTTGGGACAGCGCTTTTTCTGGTGCTTTGGAGAATTTCAAAAAGTGCGTGGTTTGCCTGGCTGGGGGTTTTATTGTACGGGACGTTTCCCACCCATGTATTTTCCATGATCTCTATCATGGCAATGGATTTTCAGTTTCTGGAGCTTTTCCTGACTCTTTGCTCCATTTTACTTTTTTGGAATGTGATCAATGAGCTGTCTGGATCGCGAAAAAAAATATTGTTGCGTCTGGCCGGCGTGATCGTCCTGACCTGGATCTTGATCAAATTCAAATCTTCGGCAAAGGTCCTGCCGTGCATCTATCTCACACTGTTGGGGATCATGGCCGCGCACTGCTGGAAACGGTGGGGGAAAATGGCGTTTGGAATGGTTGCGGCGGTTGTTCTGGCGCTGTTTGTTTTAGTCGTGCCTTTTACCGGCGGAAATCCAGTCAGCGCCAAGGAACAGAAGAACAAAAAATTTAACATCGAATACGCGCTTGCGCGAACGTTCCAAAGCCGGACGGATATGCCGTTTGTTTTGTGGACGCTGAAACCCGTCGTGCCCGGTTCTCTGACAGAAGATTATGGGTGTGTGATGGGCTGGGTGTTTTGGGGTGTGCTCACCGTGGGGATGTTTCGAAGGCTGCGCCGGCGAAATCGCACGGATGAACCGTTGGGGATGGACGATCTTTTTTGG